>JAITQP010000056.1 GCA_031288885.1 Prevotellaceae bacterium
CGCGACAACGTCTTTGGCTTCCGCGTGGTTTTGCCTGCGCAGTAGCTTCCCCTTCCTCCTAAAAAACATCGCGTCCCGTGCACAGCATAGCCTCTGCGCACGGGACGTTATATAAAGTCTAATAAAAATTTACGGCATTGCTAACTATATATAGATTTCTTGTAGATTTAGAATTGTATATATTTGATTTTCAATTGTATTATTCCAATAAAAATATCAAAAACTATACTTAATTAGCAATGCCAAATTTACATTAATGGATACACGCCTTGCGTCATTGCGCGCGACGCGAAGCAACCGGAGCATAGCGGAGCTCGGCGTAGCCAATCCAGCGACGCACGCTTTGCGCCATTGCACGCTTCGCGCCGTCCCGTTAGAGGGACGGAATGTTGGTAGAAAAGCACGTTCCCCGCCGTATTTGCCGTCCCGTTAGGGACGGAATGTGGGTGTTGCCGACCTGTCGCTATCCGTGATATTCCGTCTCTACGGGACGGAGCGAGGTGGGGGAAATTCCGTTTTCTACCAACATTCCGTCCCTACCGGACGGCGCAACGTGTGTAGGGGGTGGGGTTTAAACCCACCCTTTATGTACCCAATTCCCCGTAGGGGAATAATATCAATAGAAACGGGTAATCCACCCAACCCCCATTCCCCGTAGGGGATTAACCGCCCCATTAATCCCCTACGGGGAATAGGGAGCGGGTGGTGGGCACCTGTTTCTATTGATATTGTTGCCCTACGGGCAATAATCCCACACGTACACCACAAAGGCGCATTGTAGGGGCGGGTTTAAAACCCGCCCTTTTTTGCACACCACCCGCGCCCTCCCCCCCTCCCCTGCCGTCATTCCGACCGGAGCGCGCGGAGCGGAGGAACCTCCTCACAAACCGCTGCCCCCGTAACGTAAAAATTATGCGGCGTGCGGCGTAAAAAAAATCGCGGCGTAAAAAATCCCCATAAATGGGGATTGCACAGCAACAAATCAAACCCTATCTTTGCAAGATTTCTAAGAACTAATCGCTAATCACTAAAACCATGCGTTTATCTAACCTCACAAGCGGGCAAAAGGGCGTCATCTGCAAGGTGCTGGGGCGCGGCGCGTTTCGTAAGCGCATCACCGAAATGGGCTTCGTAAAGGGCAAGGTGGTGCTGGTGGTCAAGAACGCTCCGCTCAAAGACCCCATAGAGTACTCCATTATGGGCTACGCCGTGTCGCTGCGGCGCAGCGAGGCGAGCATGATTGAGGTGATAACGGAGGAGGAGGCAAAAAAGCTCAGCTTTGCCGACGCCAACGCCGCCACCATCGAGGAGGCGCTGCTGGAAACCGCAAAGGTGGCCGGAAAGGTGATCAACGTGGCCTTTGTGGGTAACCCCAACACCGGCAAAACCTCGCTCTTTAACCAGCTCTCGGGGGCGCACGAGCACGTGGGCAACTACTCCGGCGTGACGGTGGAGCTCAAAAAAACGCAGGTGAAGCTCGACGGCTACGCCATCAACCTCGTCGATTTGCCCGGCACGTACTCCCTCACGGCGTACTCGCCGGAGGAGGTTTACGTGCGCAAGTACATCGCCGACGAAATGCCCGACGTCATCGTAAACGTGGTGGACGCCACCAACCTCGAGCGCAACCTCTACCTCACCACCCAGCTCATCGACATGGACGTAAAGGTGGTCATGGCGCTCAACATGTACGACGAGCTCACGCTGCACAGCGACCAGCTGGACCACGAGGCGCTGGGCAAAATGCTCGGCATCCCCATGATCCCTACGGTGGGCTCGCGCGGCAGGGGCGTGCGGGATTTGCTGCGCGCCGCCATTAAGGCCTACGAGGAGATATACGCCGTGCCAACGCCCTCTAAGGCGCACCACCACATCCACATCTACTACGGCGTGGAGGTGGAGGCGGCCATCGCCGAGCTGCAAAAGCTCATGCGCATTTCGCAAAACGCCGCGCTCTTTGACCGCTACTCCACGCGCTTTTTTGCCGTGAAGCTCATCGAGCAGGACGCGCTGATGACCGACCTCCTCCGCAGGGAGTGCGCCAACGCCGGCGACATCCTTGCGGCAGCCCAAAAGCACGTCGCCAAGCTCGAGGAGGAGTTTAAGGAGGACAGCGAAACGATTATCTCCGACGCCAAGTATGGCTTTGTGGCCGGCGCGCTGAAGGAGACGTTCCGGTACGGAAAGCAAGACCGCCACAGCAACACCAAAAAGATAGACAACGTTATTACCAGCAAGGCGTTTGGATTTCCCATCTTTTTGCTCTTCATGTGGGCAATGTTCTACACCACCTTTGCGCTGGGCAGCTACCCCATGGAGTGGATAAACAGCGGGGTGGAGGCGCTGTCCGGCTGGCTGGCGGACGTTCTGCCCGCCTCGCTCCTCAAGGATTTGCTGATAGACGGCGTCATCACCGGCGTGGGCAGCGTGATTGCCTTTCTGCCCAACATTCTCATCCTGTTTTTTTTCATATCGCTGTTTGAGGATACGGGCTACATGGCGCGCGCCGTCTTCATTACCGACAAGCTGATGCACACCATCGGGCTGCACGGCAAGTCGTTCATTCCGCTCGTGATGGGCTTTGGCTGCAACGTGCCCGCCATTATGGCTACGCGCACCATCGAAAACCGCACGCAGCGCGTACTTACCATGCTCATCGTTCCCTTCATGTCGTGCAGCGCGCGGCTGCCGGTGTACATCCTGTTCGTCGGCGCGTTCTTTCCGCAGCACGCGGGCACGGCGCTATTTCTCATCTACCTCACCGGCATTGGCGTTGCCATTCTTTCCGCGCTATTTTTTAGCAAGATAGTGTTTAAGGACAAGGGGCAGCCCTTTGTCATGGAGCTGCCGCCCTACCGCGTGCCCACGCTCAGGAGCATCATCCGCCACATGTGGCACAAGGGCTCGCAGTACGTCCGGCAGATGGGCGGCGTGATTTTTGTGGCGGCCATTGTCATCTGGGCGCTCAACACGTTTCCGCTCAGCAGCGCGCGGCTGGAGCCGTACGACGCGCAGTCCGCCGCCGTGCAGGCGCGCTACGCCGCCGCGCTCGCGCAGCCTGCCGCCGACAGCGCGCAGCTGAACGCCGCCGCGGAGCGGCAGCTGCGCGATATTGCCATGGAGCGAAACAACGCGCGGCACGAGTACTCGTACCTCGGCCAGCTGGGGCACGCCATAGAGCCCCTCATGCGCCCGCTGGGGTTTGACTGGAAGATGAGCGTGAGCCTGCTCACCGGCGTGGTGGCCAAGGAAACGGTGGTGAGCACGCTCAGCATCATCTACCAAGCCGACGGCAACGGCGAGGCGGACGAGGCGGGCGAGGGCAGCACGGCGCGCCTCAAGCAGCGGCTGCGCGACGAGCGCTACCGCAGCGGGGAAAAGGCGGGGCAGCCCATCTTTTCCGGCGTAACGCCGCTGGCATTTCTTGTCTTCATTCTGCTCTACCTGCCGTGCATTGCCGCCATTGCCGCCATTCGCCGCGAGGCGGGCAGCCGGTGGATTTCGACGTTTGCCATCTGCTACACCACCCTCGTGGCGTGGCTGGCCGCCTTTGCCATACAGCTGATTGGAGGGTGAAAATAATGATTAATGATTAATGGCGCGAGGCGTGGCGGGTGCTGTAGGGGCGGGTCAACGACCTGCGGAAAAGCGCTTACTCTCTCTTTTTCCGCCTGAAAGGCAGGACTTCTAAGACTTAAAGCCTTAAAAGTCCTGCCTTTCAGGCAGATATAAAGGAGGTATCTCTCTCTCCGCGGGTCGATGACCCGCGGTTACGAAAATCCGACCTTTCAGGTCGCACTTTTACATTTTTTCGCCGCAGGAAAAACTACTGAGCAGGCAATACCACGCGGAGGCCAATTAGATTGCTGTGTCCGTTGGGTGAAGGCCACGAGTTGCGGGCAGCAACACGGATCGCATCAGTGGCAGCATGCGAAAAACTTTGGCCACGGAGCACACGGTTAGAGCCGCCGCTAACAGGCCCAGTAGGGTTGGTCTGTGCGTTGCTCTGATAAGCGGCCTGCCAGTCGTAAGCCCACTCCCACACATTACCGGACATATCATAAATTCCCAGACCGTTGGGCTTCTTCTGACCTACCGGATGCGACTTGCCGCCGGAGTTGTCCGCGTACCAAGCCACCTCACTTGCGTTGTTGCTCCCGCTGTACGCGAAGTTTTCGCAGTTGCCGACTTTGCACCCACGTGCCGCATACTCCCACTCTGCCTCCGTTGGCAAACGGTAGCCAGTATAGCTGGAGTTCAAGGTTACAGTAGTTCCACTAATAGCGTAAGCAGGCGTCAACATCATCTTATCACTCAGTGCATTGCAGAACGCTACTGCTTCGTACCAACTAATGCTCTCCACTGGTTGTTGGTCGTCGGTCTTATTACCACTGGGGTTGCCATTCATGACAGCCACCCATTGCGCCTGCGTTATTTCATACTTCCCTATGCGAAAACTACTCACCGTTACGCTGTGGACAGGTTTTTCATCATTTCCGCAATGGATGACCTCCTGCTCAGGGGTACACCCCATCTGGAACGTTCCTCCCTCCACAAAAACCATCTCAATATCCAACTCCGCAGGATAGCTCCTCGCTGGGGCTGGAGTACTGCGCCTGCGCCCTGGCCCGTCCAGCTGCCGCGATAGCGCCAAAGACACCCGCGGTAAGTCACCCGC
>JAITQP010000106.1 GCA_031288885.1 Prevotellaceae bacterium
CTTTTTGTGACCTCCTGCGAAAAAGAAGAGGCGGGCGGCACGGCAACCGAGGCAATGGCCGGCGAGTGGTACGTAACCGCTGTAGCCGTAGATGAGAGCGGCGAGGTGGTCTATGAAGATGAAGACCTCTTTGGCATAGGGCATTTTCACCTCGACACCTACAACACCTCGGCCAACACCTCCACCGAAATGTGGATAGACGACAACACGAACTTCTGGGAGTTTAAGGTGAAAATCAAGGTTGACCTTGCCTCAAAGACGTTTGGAGCCACCGACGCCCAGAATGCGCACTACGATAACCCCGAAGACTGCTTGGTGACCATCACGAACGGCAAAATTTTGTACGGCGCGGCCACCACGCCCAGCAAAATGCCCGCCGACAGCATCGTGTTCAACGTAACCTTCAGCGACGACGATTATCCGGCGCAATACGGTTACGCCAGCTACCGTATTTCCGGCTACCGCTACACGGGGTTTGAGAACGACGACTGATGGCCAATGGAAAAAAGCAAAAAAAGCCGCCCGAATGAGCTTCGGGCGGCTTTTGCTGCGTAAATTGTGGGGCGACTAACGGCGCAAAAGAACACGGCAACCTCATTTTCAACCTAATTCTTAAACAAAACTACCTCAGTAGCAGTGAGATATTTAGTTATGGTATATAAACCTCATTACCTCATTTTAAATGATGTTTAATGAGGTTGGGGAGAGGATGTGTTGCAACATCTTGCTACTGAGGTAGTTTTGTTTAAGAATTAGGTTGTAAATGTGGTTGCTGTGCCAGCGTCGCACGCTTCGCGTCATTGCGAGCGTGCTAAAACCATACACCCTATAAAATCGTTATTTGAAAAAATTTATTGTCCTTTATATAATGGAGCAAAGCGTATAGGGGCGGGTTTCAAACCCGCCCTTTTTTGTGCATTGAGCGCACGTGCAGGTGCATCATTGCACGCTTTGCGCCATTAATCATTAATCATTAACCATTAATCACTAACTAATAGTCCGTGTTTTGCGGGTCAAAGTTTGTCCAGCCGGAGGCCCAGCTGGTGGTTGCCGTTTCGGTGGGGCCAAATGCGCCAATGTAGGTTACCTTATCAAAGCCGGAGGCTACCTTGGCGTTTGTCCACGTTGCACCCGTAGCCAGCGGGCTTCCGCTCTGCGGGAACGCCAGCGGCGAGGTGAGGGTGAGCGGGTTGCCGCTGAGCTGCAAATCGCTGATGGTGGCAAAGAGGCGGTTGCCCAGCGCGGCTGTGCGGAAGTAGCTGGGCGTAAACGAGCTGTCGGCAGCGTCGGGGCTGTACACCGTGCTGTTTGTCCAGTACTGCTTGTCCTGAAAAGGCTTTACCGTGCCGGCAATGACGCAGCTGGCCACGTTGAGGTCGCCCGCCGTTGCTCCGGCTTGCGTGGCGCTGCTCTTGTCGTTTTCGATGATTAGCCCGATGGGGAAGGCGGCCACGAGCGAGTTGAAGATGCTCAGCTGCGTGTTGCGGCGCAGGTGTAGCCCCGCCTGAAAGCGGGCGCCGCCGGAGGGGCTACCGCCGGTGGCGGCTTGGTCGGTGTAGCTCGTGGGGTTGGCCACCGGCCCAAAGAGGCTCACGTTGGCAAACACGGCGCCGGTGCGCGGGGTTTGGGTGGAGGCGGCGGCGTCGTTGTCCGACTCAAAGCCGTTGGAGGCCGACTTGTCGCCGATTTGCGGGTCACGCACGCCCAGCGCAAACTGTATCTTTCCGCTAAAGCCGTTGTCGGTATCAAAGTCGTCGTCCCAGCCGCGGAACGCAATAAGGTGCTTGGCGTTGACCGTTCCGCCAAACCACTCAAAGGAGTCGTCGCCGGAGTAGGACACCTGCACGTAGTCAACCGTTGTGCCCGAGCCCACCGAGCCAAAGGTGATGCCGTTGATTTCGTTGTCCTGCGCGTACTCAATGCCGGCAAACTCCACGCGCACGTACTTCAGCACGCCGGAGTTGTCGTCGCTCACGGTGCCGCCGTGCTTTGAGCGCACGCCGCCCTCAATGCTTTGCTCGGATAGGTTGTTGGACGCTTTCCCCAGCAGGATAATGCCGCCCCAGTCGCCCGCCTTGCGCTTGCCCTTCTCCTGCGCGGAGGTAAACACAATGGGGCGCTCCTTTGTCCCCTCCGCTATGAGCTTTCCGCCTTTCTCCACAATCAGCGAGCCCTTGCTCTCCTTGTCGCCCTTGATGATAACGCCCGCCTCTATGGTGAGCGTTACGCCGTCCGTTACGTAAACAAACCCTTTCAGGTTGTAGGTGTTGGGGTACTTCAAGGTTTTGTCTGCCTTGATTTCGTAGGCCTCTGACCCGTCGCCGAGGTCAAGCGTTGTTTCGTCGGTGCTGTTGTCGTCATCGTCGCTGTTGCAGCTGCTGCAAAGCAGGGCGGCGCTGAAAAGGAGGGCGCTACCCATCGTTAGAATACCTGTCTTCATGCTTCTGTTGCTCGTTGTTTTGATGGCTGTTTTCATTTTTTTTGGTTTTTTTTGTTTGTAATTGTTGTTATTGGTTGGTTTATACAACCCCAGCAAGGCGTTGACGCCCTGTTGGGGTTAGCGTTATCGTATTTTCCACCGTATTCCTACGGAAAAATGCTGCCCCGGGTTGTAGCGCCGCGTGATTTGCTCGCGCTGGTGCTCCGCTCCGTCGTCGCGGCGGAAGACGGGGAACTGCTTATACACCACATTTTCCGAAAAAATATCCTTGATGGAGCAGCGGAGCTCAAGGGCTTGCCCGATGGCCTTGCTGAGCGAAAAGTCGAGCGCGTTGCGCGGCATTTCGTAGGTGTTGGGGATGTGGGAGTTTACGTCGTTGTTGTCGGCGCTGTTGAACTTCCCCAGCCCCACTATGCGCTTGCCGATGCGGTTGTAGAGCAGCGATGCGCTCAGCCCGTACTTGGGCGACCGGTAGTACAGCCCCGCGTTGACAACGTAGGGCGACTGCCCCTGCATGGGGCGGTCGGGCTCGGAGACCACCTCGCCCGCCATGAGCTGCACGCGGCTTTCGATGAGGGCGGCGTTGAGCGCCAGCGAAAAGTTGGGCATGCCCGCAAAGTCCAGCGTTTTCTGCACGTCCACCTCCACGCCGAAGTTTCGGGCGGACTTGGCGTTTTCGTAGCAGTAGCGCAGCGTTCCGCCCATGTCGATAAACGTCCACTCGATGGGGTTGGCAAAGCGCTTGTAGAACACGCCAAAGCTCACGGTTTCGCCCCTGTTGGGGTAGAGCTCGTAGCGCAGGTCAAAGTTGTGGATGGAGGCGGTTTTGAGGTTTTCGTTGCCGCCAATTTCGCTAAAGAGGTCAAAGTCGAAGTACACGGCGGGCGACATTTCGCGCACCTCCGGCCGGTTGAGCGACCGCCCGTAGGCCGCCCGCAGCTGCTGCGCTTCGGAGAGCCGGTAGGTGAGGTTGACGGACGGCAGCAGGTCAAAATCGGTGGTTGTCCTCGCGCTGAGCAGGGTTACAGCTGGCGCAAGGGAGCGGTCGCGGGAGAGCTCGGTGGCGTGATGCTCCACCCGCACGCCTGCGTAGATGCTGAAGCGCCCCAGCGGCACGTCAACGGCGGCGTAGGCTGCCGCGTGCCGCACGGTGGCGGCGTAGGCGCTGGTTTTGATGGACAGCTCCTCTACGTACACCTTGTCTGCGCTGAGGTACTCGGGGGAGAGCATTTCCTCCACCGGCAGCAAGAGGTAGGCGTTGGAGCGGAAGGCGTGGTCGAGCTTTTCGTAGCGGTAGGTGAACTCCCGCGGGGTGTAGCTTCGCGTGTGGTATTCGCCGTAGGCGCCCGCCTTAATAACGGGGAGGATGCCAAGCCCGCCCGCGCTGTCTCCCGCCGCCGCCTCTCCGCCAAAGTCGTACTTGTAGCTCAGCGCGGCGGATACGGTGTTGTCGTGCAGGTTTTGGAAGTAGCGGCTCACGTTGTCGTTGCCCACCACGGCGGGCGGCGCGTCGCTCACGCTGCCCATCCCCGCTTGGTTGGTCACAATGCGTCGGTCGGGCTCGTCCTTGCGGGCGTAGGCGTATCCGGCGTCCCACGAGAGCGCTTGCGCGGGCGTGAGGTCGTGCGTCCCCGCCAGCTGCCCGTTGTAGGTGAGGCGCGAGGTGTACTGCATTTCGGTTTGCTCGCGGTAGTAGGGGCTGCTCATGTCCTTCACGCCGGTGCGCTCCGTGAGGCGGTTTCGGCCAAGGATGTTGAGCAGGTTTTTAAATTCGAGGCGGTGCGACGGGTTGAGCGCCAGCGACCAGCAGCTGAGCGCCCCCAAGCGGGCGTCGTTGGAGTAGCGGTTGTCGCGGTAGCTGTCGAGGGGCGTGGGCTTGTCCGCCGCGGCGTTGTAGATGCCGTAGCGGGCGTTGGTCATGCCGCCAATGGAGGAAAAGGTGTTGCTGTAGCTCACCGCCGTGATGACGCCCGCCTGCCTGCCGTCCTTCAGCGCAATGCGCTGCGCCGCCGTGAGCGACAGCCGCTGGTCGGGTAGGGGGGTGATGGTTTTGATGCGCCAGTCGTTGTTGAAGCCCTCCCGCGAGAGGCGGGTAACGCCGTCGGGGTCGCCGTCGGGCTTGGGGAAGTGCTGGGGGAAGTTGTCCGGCAGGGCGCGCTTGCTGTCGAAGCCCAGCACGTCGGTGGCGCTGCCCGAGTTGATGCGGAAGCTCCGCCCCGCCGTGCTCACGTTAAAGCCCGTCTGGTAGCTCACCTCCACGAGGTTTTCGTCGGGGACGCTCTTGGAGGTAATCTTCACAAATCCCCCCGAAAAGTCGGCGGGGATTTCGGGCGAGGGCGACTTGTACACCACCAAGTTGTCTATCTGGCTGCTGGGGACGAGGTCGAAGGGGAAAGCGCGGCTGTCGGTTTCGGTGCTGGGCGCCGACAGCCCGTTAATCCACGCGTTGTTGTAGCGCTGCGACAGCCCCCGCACGATGATAAGCCGGTCGTCGATGATGCTCACGCCCGATATTCGGCGCATGACCTCCGCCGCCACCCTGTCCGGCCCCTTGGCGATTTGCGCCCCCGACATCCCGCTGGCCACCTGCGGCATTGACCGTATGCTCTGCACCATGCCGACCTCCGCGCTGCGGCGCACGGCGCCCTTCACCACCACCTCGTCCAGCGTGAGCGCCTCCTCCTCCATCCCGATGCTCAGGCGCGTGACCTCGTCCGTCAGGCGGCACTCCGCCTCCAGCGGCTTGTAGGACATGCAGCGGATTTGCAGCGTGCAGGCGTCCCGCTCGAGGTTTTCGAGGAGGAAGCGTCCGTCCGCGCCCGTCATGGCGCTCCGCCCCGTGCCCTTTACCAGCACCGCCGCGCCCACCACCGGCTCCAGCGTTTTGGCGCTGTGCACAAACCCCTCCACCCTCTTTTTGGTGGGCGCTCCGCCCGCGTAAATCGGGCAAAGCGCTACCGCCGCCGCAAGCAATATTAACCTTAACGTATTCATGCCGTATAGTAACCCTAAAACGATTTGTTGTTTTACGCCGCAAAGGTATATGGCTAATGCTACGGGGTGATTACGGAAATGCAAATGTTGCGCTACGGAAAAGATACGGTTTGATTAAGAGGTA
>JAITQP010000144.1 GCA_031288885.1 Prevotellaceae bacterium
CCTCGCGCGCGTCGGTCGGAATGACGGGCAGAGGCGGGCGTGGGTGGGGTGCACAAAGGGCGGGTTTGAAATCCGCCCCTACCGTGTTGCCGCACGCTTTGCGTAATTCCTAATTCCTAATTCCTAATTCGTAATTCGTAATTCTCACAAATTAACCAAACTATAAGTAGCGGTGCGCCGTAGTTGTCGGAATACTACGTACCTTTGAGCTCTTTTGGGCGGCAAGTTGCGCCGTTGGTGGGGATTTTGGATAATATTTTTGTGCTTATAAGAAAATTCATACTTGCAGTTTTGGTTTGCGGCGCGGTTGTAGGCGTACCGTCTGTACTTGCGCAAAGCAAGGTGCAGCAGCCTGCAAAAACGGCAAACGCCGGCGTGAAGAGCGTAAATGACTCCGTTGCGCGTAGCGCGCAGCAGGCGGATAAGGAGTTGCAAAAGCAGCTCGATAAGGTCAACAAGAAGATAGGGGGCGCCACCTCCAAGCTCGGCGAAAAGGCGGATAAGGTCGACGAAAAGCTGGGCAGCGCAAGCGAAAAGCTGAAAGCGGCCACCATCAAGAAGAATACGCGGGTGATGCGCGCCTACCACAACCTCACCGCCTACTACAACGTTTACTTCAACGCCAACGACAGCTACAAGGAGGGCGTGAAGAAAGCCGCAAAGGACTACCCCTTTGACTACATGCAGGTGCTCCCCGTATTTCCGTTTGAGGCAAAGGAAATTCCCGCCATGGTAACCGCCGAAATGGCGCGAACGCTCGAAAAATCCGATAAAACCATCCGAAAGCACTCCATCACCGTTAAGCCCGAGCTGAAAAAGGGCAAGCGGCTGACCAAAGAGGAGCAGGAGTTCTACAACCGCCGCGAGTTTTGCCGCTCCATCGACGACGCCTACCTGCTCATCGGCAAGGCCAACATCTACCTGCACGAGTACAACCTCGCCCTGCTCGCCTTTGACCACGTGGCGGTAGAGTACCCCTACGAGCCAACGCTGTACGAGGCGCGGATATGGTCGGCGGTGGTGGCGGGCGCAAAGGGAGAGGTGGCGCGCGAGCGGGAAATCCTCACCACCCTGTCGGGTGACAAAAAATTCCCCCCCAAGTACGGCAGGCTCCTCAACGAGGCAAACGCCGACCTGCTCATTCGGGAGCAAAAGTACCGAGAGGCTATCCCCAGAATGGAGCAGGCCATCAAGAGGACGCGCGGCGTAACCCGCCAGCGCTACCACTTCATCCTCGGGCAGCTCTACCAGCAAACGGGCAACGCCACCAAAGCCATATCGCACTACACCTCCGTTATCCGCCGGATGCCCTCGTACGACGTGGAGTTTCACGCAAGGCTCAACAAGGCCTTCCTGTCCGTGGGGCGCAGGGGCGAGGGAATGCGCCGGATGCTCGCCAAAATGGTAAAGGACGAAAAAAACAAGGATTACTTAGACCTGATATACTACGCGCTGGCGGAGATAGAGATGAACGCCAAGCGCACCGGTCAGGCCATAGCGTACTACAAGCTGTCCGCCGCCAGCAGCAAGAGCGATAGCCCGCAGCGCATGCGCTCGTGCCTTGTGCTCGCCAAGTATTTTGAGGCGCAGGGCAGCTACGAGGAGGCGCAGGTCTACTACGACAGCACGGCAATGGTCATGCCCAAGTCAAACCCCGAGTACGATATGGTGAGCAGCAAGGCGCAAAACCTTGGCAAGCTGGCGGCAAACCTGCGCATTATCAAAACGGAGGACAGCCTGCAGCACGTAGCCCGCATGAACCCAAAAGACCGCGAAAGGTACGTGGCGTCGCAAATTGCGCAGGCTAAGGCCAACGAGGCGAAGCGGCAGCGCGACGAGGAGGTGCGCGCCGCGCGCGAGGAGGCCGCGGCAACGGCCGCAGCGGCGTTTGCGCCGCCAACATCCGGCAAGTGGTACTTCTACAACCCGCAGCTGGTGGGCTCGGGCGCGGCAGAGTTTAGGAAAAGGTGGGGGCAGCGAAAGCTTGGCGACGACTGGAGGCGCGAAAACAAAGGATTTTCAGCCGATTTTATCATGCCCTCCGGCGGCGACGAGGAGAGCGCAGCCGAGCAGCCGGATGTGCCCGAAAACCAAACCGAAACCTACTACCTCTCCAACGTGCCCGTCTCCGACTCGCTGATGGAGGCCTCCAACAGGCGGATAGTGGAGGCCATGTTCGACGCCGCCATGGTCTACAAGGACTACATCCACGACAACCCGAACGCCGTAAAGATGCTGGAAGCGCTGCTCAAGCGCTACCCCAACAACCGCTACCGCCTCGAGTCGTACTTCTACCTCTACGTGCTCAACAGCGAAGCGGACAACGCCGCGCGCGCAGCCTACTACAAAAACCTGCTCTTTACGGAGTACCCCGACGAGCTGCTCACCATGTACGTAAAAGACCCCGCCTACGTTTCGGACAAGGAGGCGCACGAAAAGAAGGCCGGACAGCTTTACGCCGACGCCTACGAGCGCTACCAGTCGGGAAAGTACGATGAGGCCGCCCACCTCGCGCAGCAGGGCTTGCTGCAGTACGCGGAGATGAGCATCGCCGCCAGCTTTAGGCTGCTAAGCGTGATGGCCACCGGCAGCAACGGCGACATTGGGCGATACATGGCGGGGCTGGGCGAGGTGGTAAAGGCCTACCCCAGCACGGAGGCGGCAGCCGCTGCGCAGGAAATGCTCAGCATTGTGCAAAAGCGCGAGCTGATGCTTATCAGCGAGCGCGAAGCGCCGCCGGCGGAGGAGCAGGCGCCGCCGCCTGTGCCCTACAGCGACGAAGACGGCGAAAGCTATCTGGCGCTCATAGTAGATAAAAAAATTAATATAAATCAACTTAAATTTAACTTTATATCATTCAACGCAGACATTGACGCAGACGAGCTGACAATTGACAGTAGAAAATTCGGCGAAGACTTGACGCTCCTTGTGGTGGGCAAGTTCAAGGCGGCTGCCGAGGCTATAGCATACTACAAAAAAGTTAAGGCGTATCCGGCCATATTCAGGGATTTGAGCATGGAGACCTACTCCATGTTTGCCATCACCGCAAAAAACCTTGAGCTCTTGGAGGCAAGCCGGATAGTGAGCGCATACGATAGCTTTTTTCAGCGCAACGTTTTAAAAGATGCTGAGTAAATAATAATCATGAACACGCATATTCTTTGGATCGACGACGAGGTTGACATGCTCAGACCTCACATTATATTTTTAGAAAACAAAGGTTACACGCTTCACACCACCACCAACGGGCAGGATGCGCTGGAGCTTATTCAGAGCGGCAGCTTCGACCTCGTATTCCTCGACGAAAACATGCCCGGCATAAACGGGATAGAAACCCTCAAGCTCATCAAGGAAATGCGCCCCATGCTGCCGGTGATAATGATTACCAAAAGCGAGGAGGAGGACATCATGCACAAGGCCATTGGCTCGCAAATTGCCGACTACCTCATCAAGCCCGTTAACCCCAATCAGGTGCTCCTATCCATCAAAAAGGTGATACACCACAAGCAGATTATTTCCGACCAGTCCACCGCGGACTACCGCTCGGAGTTTGGGAAAATCTCCCAGCTGCTCACCCAAGCCGGAACCATTGACGACTGGACGGCCATCTACCGCAAGCTGGTGGGCTGGGACATCAACCTGCGACAGTCCGGCGACGAGAGCGTGCGCGAAATCCTCACCTACCAGCTCAACGAGGTCAACAACGAGTTCTGCAAGTTTATCAGCCAGCGCTACCTGAGCTGGTTTAGCGCCTCCACCTCCCCCGACGAGCGGCCGCTCATGTCGCACCAGCTGCTCCGCACAAAGGTATTTCCCCACCTCGCAGCCGACGCAAAGGTCGCCTTCCTGCTCATCGACAACCTCCGATACGACCACTGGCGCATGATTGCGCCCATCGTGCAGGAGTTTTTCAAGATAGAGGAGGACGAAATGTACTGCAGCATCCTGCCCACCGCCACCCAGTACGCGCGCAACGCCATCTTTGCGGGGCTTATGCCCTCCGAGATAGAGAAGCTAACGCCCGAGTTCTGGCTCAACGACGAGGAGGAGGGCGGAAAAAACCAGTACGAGGAGGAGTTCCTGCGCAGGCAAATGCAGCGATCCGGCATCACCGTCCCGCTCTACTTCCGGAAAATGGTGGGGATGGACGGGGGACGGCAAATGCTCGGCGAGCTCAACAAGCTCGACGCGTGCAGCTTTGCCGCCTTAGTGTATAACTTTGTGGACATGCTGTCGCACGCGCGCACCAGCACCGAAATTGTGCGCGAGCTCGCCGAGGACGAAGCCGCCTACCGGTCGCTCATGCGCTCGTGGTTTGAGCACTCCGACCTGCTGGAGCTCCTCAAGGAGCTTGCCGCGCGGAAGTTCAAGGTCATCATCTCCAGCGACCACGGCACGGTGCGCGTCAGCAACCCCGTAAAAATCATTGGCGACCGCAACACCTCCACCAACCTGCGCTACAAGACGGGCAAAGCCCTCACCTACGACGCCAAGAGCGTATTTGAGGTCAAGAAGCCGGAGCTGGCCTACCTGCCCCGCACCAACCTCTCCAGCAGCTACGTATTTGCCCGCAACCGCGACTTTTTGGTTTACCCCAACAGCTACGGGCAGCACGTAAAGTACTACCGCAACACCTTTCAGCACGGCGGCATCTCAATGGAGGAAATGCTCATTCCCGT
>JAITQP010000157.1 GCA_031288885.1 Prevotellaceae bacterium
CGAGGAGATTGTTGGCGAGATAGCCTCCTCCCGCGTCACCGAGCGCGGCGGGCGCTCCGACGACAGGCGCTCCGAAGCCGCCATGGAAGACCGTAAAAAAGCCGGATACTTTTGAACGGGGAGCTGAAAAATACAAAAAATTAAATAAAAAGCAACCTTTATGCAATGAGAAATTTTTATGGAACGTTCTCGGCGAGCGAATTTCAAGCCCGTTCGGGCAGCTTATTTTGAGGAGTATTTTTTTGCTTCGTACGTCACGAGCTCATACGTTAGCCCGCTGGCGCTGCAAAGCATGGCGCCGCTGGCGGATGTTTGTAGCCAGTCCTTTTCGGATACTTCGGGGAAAAACGTATCGCCGTCGGCGAGGGTGTGCACGCGGGTAAGGTAGAGGCGCTGCGCCAGCGGCATCGCCTGACGGTAAACGCTGTCGCCGCCAATGATGAACGCCTCGTTGTCGCCCTGCGCCGCCTGTAGCGCGTCGGCTAAGGAGCGAACAACGACCGGATGGCCCGCGCCGCCCACCGGCATTGTTCGCGATATAACAACGTTTTTTCGGTTGGGGAGCGGCTTTCCGATGGACTCAAAGGTTTTGCGCCCCATAATGACGGTATGTCCGGTGGTGAGCTGCCTAAAGCGCCTCAAATCCTCCGGAATGTGCCACGGTAGCCGGTTGGCGTTGCCAATAACGCCGTTGTCGGCCACCGCTACGATTATGGAAATGGTGGGAAGCAAACGTCAGATTTCAAGTTTAGAATTTACAGAATTGTAGAATTTACACATATTTGTCCATTCAATTCCTAATTCCTAATTCTTAATTCCTAATTAACCTATATCCACCTTACGAGGGCAAAGTCTTGCCTGTGGGGCAGGGAGGGGTGCTTGGCGTAGAGGCGCACTCCGGCAAAGATTACCCCGGGCTTTTCGGGCAGCACGTCAATTGTGTACGTCGCCACGGAGCCTACGTGCGATATGCAGGTGTACTCCGAGGTGCTAATGATTTTCATTCCGCCGTTGGGCTCCTGCTCCGCCACTACCATCTCAACGCCCACGTCTTCGGGGTCGAGCGAGGCAATGTCCAGCTGCACCTCCGACTGGTAAACGTTCCCCAGCATGACTTCCTCCTCCTGCATGTTCAGCTGCTTGCGGAAAATTACCTCAATGCTCTCCCAGTGCCGGCTTACGCGCCTTTTCCACTCCGCTATCTCCTTTGCCTTGGCGAAGTCGTTGGCGCAAATTTCCTTGCTGCGCGCGTGGAGCTTGTTGTAGTAGCGCTCCTCGTAGTCTTGCAGCATGCGGTTGGTGGTAAAGCTCGACGCTACCTTGGCGATGGTGTTTTTTATCATTTTCACCCACTCGGTGGGGACGTTGTTGGCGTCGCGCTTGTAGAATTTTGGGGCGATTTCGTTTTCGATGATGGCGTAAATGGTTTCCGAGTCGAGCTCGTCCTGAAAATCCTGATGCTCGTACGAGCGCTCCATGGCCAGCGCCCAGCCGGCGTCTTCGCGGTAGCCCTCTACCCACCAGCCGTCGAGCACGGAGAGGTTCATCACGCCGTTCATGACCGCCTTTTCGCCGCTTGTGCCCGAGGCCTCAAGCGGGCGGGTGGGCGTGTTCATCCACACGTCAACGCCGGTGACCATTTTGCGCGCAACGCGCATGTCGTAGTTTTGCAAAAACAGGATCTTGCCGATAAACTGCGGGTACTTTGAGATTTCCACTATGCGCTTTATCAAATCCTGCCCTCCCTTGTCGGCGGGGTGCGCCTTGCCGGCAAACACAAACTGCACGGGCATTTTGGGGTTGTTGACAATGTCGTTGAGCCTCTCCAGATTGTTGAACAGCAGGTAGGCGCGCTTGTAGGTGGCAAACCTCCTCGCAAAGCCAATGGTGAGGATGTCGTCGCGGAGCGTTTCCTTAATTTCCACCAGCTGGCGCGGGGTGTGGTACTTCAGGATTTTGCTGTCGCCAAGGCGCTGGCGGATGTAGCGCATCAGCTTGCTGCGCAGCTCTTGGCGCAGCCCCCAGATTTTTTCGTCGGGCACGTTGTAGATGCCGTCAAAGCAGGTCTTGTCGTAGTGGTGCGCCTTGAAGTCCTCCCCAAAAACCTCCGTTTGGAGGCGCTTCCACTCGTTGGACGTCCACGTATCGTAGTGCACGCCGTTGGTCACGTAGCCAATGTGCAGCTCTTCGGGCTGGTACCCGGGCCACATTCCGCAGAGGATTTCGCGGCTCACCTTTCCGTGCAGCCAGCTCACCCCGTTGACCTCCTGCGAGCAGCTGCACGCAAGGTTGCTCATCGAAAACTTTTCGTTGGGGTCGTTAACGTTCACCTTGCCCAGCTTCATCAGGTCTTCCCACGAGGTTTTGAGGCGCTGCGGGTAGTGCGAAATGTAGGTGCGCAGCAGCCCCTCCTCAAACATGTCGTGCCCCGCGGGGACGGGCGTGTGCGTGGTGAAGAGCGACGAGGCGCGAACAACCTCCAGCGCTTCGGAGAAGGTGAGGTTTTTTTCGTGCACAAATTCGCGGATGCGCTCTAAGCCGATAAAGGCGGCGTGCCCCTCGTTGCAGTGGTACACGTCGGCCTCAACGCCAATGGCGCGCAGGGCGCGGATGCCGCCCACGCCGAGCATCAGCTCCTGCTTCAGGCGGTTTTCCCAGTTGCCCCCGTAGAGCTGGTGGGTGATGCTCCTGTCCTCCGGCAGGTTGTCCTCAAAATCGGTGTCGAGGAGGTAGAGCTCGGTGCGGCCAACGTTGACGCGCCAAACGCGCGCAAACACCGTGCGCCCGGGCATGGCAAGGCTTATGGTAATCCACTTGTTGTCCTTGTCGCGCACGGGGTAGGCCGGTATCTTCATAAAGTCCTGATCGTCGTACTCCGCCACCTGATCGCCGGTGGCCGAGAGCTTTTGCGAAAAGTAGCCGTAGCGGTACAGCAGTCCAACGCCCACCATGGGCGTTCCCTTGTCGCTCGCCTCCTTGAGGTAGTCGCCCGCCAAAATCCCCAGCCCGCCGGAGTATATTTTGAGGGATGTGTGCAGGCCGTACTCCATGCTGAAGTAGGCAATTTTGTAGTGCACCACCTTTGCGTGCTCGGGCAGGCGGTCTTCGACGGGGCCGTTGCCCGTGTGCCCGTCAAACAGCGCCGACTTCTGCGCCATGTACTGCCGGAAGGTTGCGTAAACGGACTTGAGGCGCGCCAAAAAATCATCGTCCTTGCCCAAGGCCTGATAGCGCGGCAGCGAAATCATCCCCAAAAAGGCAATGGGGTTGTATCCGCTCTGCACCCACAGCGGCTTGTCGATGGACTTGAACAGCTCCACCGCCTCCGGCGTCCAGCTCCACCACAGGTTTTTTGACAGCTCCTCGAGCGAGGCAAGGTTTGCCGGAATATTTTTTTGTACGATAATGCGGTTCCACACCGGCTGGTTGGTCGACTGAAAGGTGTTGATGTACGGGGTAGCCTCCTCGCGCGTTTGGTTAATGACCTCCTCCATGCGGTCGTCAACCTTTTCGAGGGCAAGGCTAAACGCCTTTTTGTAGTAGTAAATCAGGTTATCCCAAAGCGCAATGGACGAAACCTGCTTGGCGTTTTCGCGCACCGCCTCAAACTCGCCGCCCGAAAGCTTGGAGAGCGCGAGCACCTTTTTCACCATTTCGGCCACCACGGCGTCGTCGTTGCCATCCTCGCGCGCAATTACCTCAATGCCCGCATGGTTGGACTGGTAGTGCATGTTGACCCAAAGCCCAAATCCGGCAAGCGAGGTGGTGATGGTGGGCACCCTGAACGCCACGCTCTCCATCGGCGTGTAGCCCCACGGCTCGTAGTACGAGGGAAACATGGAGACGTCGAGCCCGATGAGCAGGTCGTAGTATTTTTTGTTGAAGACGCCGTCGGCGCCGTTGAGGTAGGAGGGGCAAAAGAACAGCTTCACCTTGTCCTCCGGACGGTTGTTGAGCCCCACGCGGCGCGCGAGGCTCAGCGCGGGGTCGTACTGCGTGTCAATCAGCCCGTGCGTGGTGTACTTGTCCTCCAGCGGCGCTGCGGCGCTCTTGCCGGTAAGGTTGTGGAGCAAATCCTTGCGCGGCCCGTGGTGCCCCGCCGGCACGAGAATAAAGGCGTAAATGGGTCGGGCGAGGTCAGCCGACCGGTTCAGCTCGCCCAGCGACTGGATGAAAACGTCTATCCCCTTATTCTTAAACTCGTACCGCCCGCCGGTGCCCACCAGCATAACGTTGTCTGCGGCTTGGTAGCCGAGCAGCGCCTCCGCCACCTCCAGCAGCTTAGCCCTGCCCTCCCGACGCACGTCCTCAAAATCTTCGTCGGAGGGGACAAAGCTGTTGTCGAAGCCGTTTGGCGTAACTACGTCCACCTCCTTGCCCAAGAACGCCTTGCACTCCCGCGCGGTGATGTCGCTCACGGTGGAAAAGCAGTCGGCGTGCTGCGCGGCGCAGCGCTCCAGCGAGAGCTTTGCCGTCACGTTAAACTCGCGCGCCTTAATGTCGGCGTCGTAGGTGTTGAGGTTGCCGTACAGCGGGAGCCCGTTGCCCGCAATGCACCGCCCCATAACGGTGGCGTGCGTGGTGAACATGGTTGCCACCTGCGGCACGTGGCTTTTGAGGTAGAGCAGCCCCGAGCCGGTCATCCACTCGTGAAAAATGGCGGCCACCTTGTGCCGCAGCGAGAGGTTAAAGCGCAGGTAGCTCTCTATCACCTTTCCGGTGGCGTAGCCAAACAGGGCGGGCTCAATGTAGTCCCACTGTCCGGATATGGAGTCGAGCTTGTAGGTTTCCCAGAACTCCGAAAAAATTTTGTCTTTTTGGGGAATAAACGAGGTGTAGTCCACCAGAATGGTGATGGGCGAGCCGGCGATGTCCCACCGCCCGATGCGGATGCGCAGCCCCTCCTCCTGCACCTTGAGCCGCCACGCCTTGAGCAGCTGCAAGTCTTCTATGAACTCGGCGCTGCCGGTGGATTCGTTCAGCACGTCGGGGCCTACCATAATGTGCCGTTTTACTTCGCGCGACATGTTATGCGCCTTGGTGGAAACCACCGTGTAGATGCCGCCTACCTTGTTGCAGACCTCCCAGCTCACCTCAAAAAGGTAGTCAGGGCTGTTTAATGCTTCTTTTTTCATGTTAATTGCGTATAATCCTTACAAAAAATCCACCAAAGATACAGAAAAAAAGCATGTGCTATGCCGATTGTTAATATGTTTTTTGTTTCAAAAATGTATCTTTGCATTAAATTTTAATCACCACAACTATGGAAAACAATACGAGCTTATTCCGCAATTCGGGAAACTATCGGAAGTTGCACAGCTATCAGAAAGCGGAAGCAATTTACGATATTACTTGTTTTTTCTGCGAAAAATTTCTTCGGCGCAGCGACCGTACTATTGACCAAATGGTGCAAGCTGCGCGCTCCGGCAAGCAAAACATAGTAGAAGGGTGCAAAGCGTCGGCCACTTCTGCCGAAACGGAAATCAAGCTGATTGGCGTGGCACGGGCAAGTCTGCATGAACTTTGGGTGGATTATGAAGATTATCTCAGAAAAATATCGTACGTTGACCCTGTAAAAGGGCGTATCTGGGAAATAGAGTCTGTTGAGGCAAAGAAAATGTATGAGTTGAGCTGTACGCACAATGACGCTGCTTTCTACATGAAAATAGTCATGCCCCGTCCGCCCGAAACTATTGCCAATATTGCTATTTGCTTGCTGCGGCACACAGATTATTTGCTGTTCAGACAACTTCAAGCGTTAGAAAAGAAATTTCTCTCGGAAGGTGGATTGCGTGAGCGAATGACACGCCTACGCAAGGAGGCAAGAGATAAAAAGCAGTGAGTTGCAGTCTGTCTATTGATGACTTAAAGACTTAAAGACATTAAGTCTTTAAATCGCCTAATCTTGGCACTCAACTATACCACTTTACGTCGCCCGCCTGTGCAGCCCGCACTCTTTGTGCTCGGGGTTTTCCCACCACCAGCGACCCGCCCGAATATCCTCGCCCGCCTCAACAGCCCGCGTGCAAGGCTGACACCCGATGCTCGGAAAGCCTTTGCCGTGCAGCGCGTTGTGCGGCACCTGTTGGGCTTTGATGTAGCGCCACACCTCCTGCTCCGACCAGCGCACCAAGGGGTTTACCTTAATCAGCCGGTTTGCCTCGTCCCACTCCACCGCCTGAGCGCCGGTGCGGGTAACGGACTGCTCCTGCCGCAGCCCGCATATCCACACGTCGAGCGTGGAGAGCGCCCGCAGAAGCGGCTCTATTTTCCGCACCCTACAGCACTCCTTGCGCTTCTCCACGCTTTCGTAAAACCCGTTGACGCCGCTCGCCTTAACGAGCGCCTCCACCGGCTCGTGCTGGGGGAAGTAAACGCTCATTTTGATGCCATAGCGCAGGTTGGTGCGGTCTATCAGGTCGTAGGTTTCGGGAAACAGCCGCCCCGTGTCAATCGTGAAGATGGCTGCCGCGGGGTCAAGCTTCAACATCATGTCGGTCAGCGCCTGATCTTCGATGCTGAGGCTCGACGCTAAGGCAATGCGCCCCCTATACTCGCTCAGGAAGAAAGCCAGCAGCTCTTCGGGAGGCTTTCCGGAGAAGCGGCTGTTGAGGTCGGAGATGTTTTTCAATGTTTGTAGCTGGTTTAGGTTAAAACGTTATGGGATAATGCCGGAGTTAAACTCCACGAGCTTTTTCCAATCAATTTGTCCGGCCTCATCACAAAATTCGGTGGTAAATTCTTTGGTAAATTTGTTAATCATTTGCGCGTATGATACCATAAAAGCATCATTCTTTTCTTTTGCCATGTGCCCAAGGGGCTCAATAATGTCTGTGAATAAGGTTGCTTCGCCCGATATGAAGTGCCAAAATTTTTGCCCGCAGTACTTAAAATAGCTGCCCTTGTCGGGCTTCCTGTCTACGCCATAGCAACATCCGTTAACGGCTACTATGGTTAGCCCCGAGCTACCTGTGCGCAATGTTCGAGCTGCCGTAGTAAAATCACTTTTCATTTTTGCAACTTGTCCGCTGTTTCCCCAGCTTGGCCCTGATTTTATGGAAACGATATACCGCGTGTTATCGCTATCAAACTCAAGGTCGATGCCGGTTATACCCGATTTCCAGCCTCCATACGTTCTGTGGTTGATGAAAATTGCCAAACCCTCGAGCCAGTCGCCAAATATTGTTTCTTCGTTGGACGAAATAAACGCATCCGTGAGCCCCCTGATAATTTGCTCTGCCGTGAGAAAGTATTTGGCTTTAAAGAGGTACGGGTTTTTCTTTTTAAGTACCGTTTTCAGCTTCAGGTGGTTTAGGGCGTCTATTCTTTTCCGGTGAAAATTGCCTATATTTTCCTCAACGTACTGCGTAATGTCCGTTACTTCCAAGCGTTTCATATTCTTCTGTGGTTTTAAGCAATATCATTTTTTCAGGAACAATTTGTTTTTTCACCATTTCGTAGTACTCGGGCAAAATTTCTATGCCGATTGAGCTGCGATTCATGCGCTGCGCTACAAAATTAGTCGTCCCCGACCCCATAAACGGGTCAAGCACCGTGTCGCCTTCTTTGGTAAAAAGCCTGATAAACCACTCCGGCAGTCCCTCGGGAAAGGCCGCGCTGTGATTTTTATTGCTACACTCGGTTGCCAAATGCAGCACGTTGGTTGGGTAGGCTTTTTCACGGTCGAGCCAGTTGGAAATATTTTTTCCAAACCCGCTTCCTACCTTGGAGGTATCCCTGATTTTGTCCGTTTCGCTCAGCTTTTTCAGGCGCCCTTTTGCCCAATCTCCCATCGGAACCATCACCTCGTCCTGATACATGGCAAAGGTTTTTTGCTTGTTGAACTGAAGAAGCCTCTCCCACGCATCCCGAAAGCGGTTGGGCCATTTTCCCGGGTAGCAGTTTTTTTTGTGCCAAATAAACTCTTCCGTCCAAAGCCATCCCTGCCTGCGCATTTCTATAATCAGCTCCATTACGTAAGTGCTGCGCTCGCCGTTAGCTACCTTTTCTTTTATATTCAGCACAAACGTCCCCGACGGCTTCAGCACCCGCAGGAGCTCCCGTGAAACCGGTAGAAACCATTGAACATACTTGTCCGGACTAACTCCTCCATACGTGTTTTTTCGCTGGTCGGCATACGGGGGCGAGGTGAAAATCAAATCAACCGAGTTGTCGGAAAGTTCTTTTAGAACATCTTTGCAGTCCCCAAGCAGTATGTTTGCTGTTGTTTTCATTTATGCTTCCCTTTGTGAATGTGGCAAGACCGATTTGTTTGGTAATTGTTTATTCGCAAAGGTAATGAAATTTCAGGAACAACCGGATTTCCCCGCCGCTATATCGCGTACGAGCTGTCCTCCAGCGCCTCCACAATCATGCCTGCGCCAACGGTTTCAAACGTCGCCTCGTCGATGATGACCAAGCTCCCCGTTACGCGGTTTTGGGCGTACAGGTCGTACTTCAGGGGCTTGGACGTTTTGATGGAGATGTGCGCAATGTCGTTCATTTTTACCTGCTTGTCATCCTTTATATTTTCGAGGGTGTTGATGTTTACCTTAAAGTAAACGTTCTTGATAATCCCGAACACCTCGTCGGTGGCGTGGCGGACGATGTACTTTGCGCCGATGCTCAGCGGGCGGTGGTTGAGCCAGCACACCAGCGCCGAGATGTTGGCGTTCAGCTGGGGCTGCTCGTCGCGCTTGACGATCATGTCGCCGCGGCTGACGTCCACGTTGTCCTCCAAGCGAATGGCGACGGACTGCGGCGCGGAGGCCTCCGTCAGCGACCGTCCGGCCTCGTCGATGGCCTTAATGGTGGTTTCGGTAAAGGACGGCAAAACGGTTATCCGGTCGCCCACCCTGTACGTTCCGGAGGCGATGCGACCGGCGTACGCGCGGTAGTCGTGAAAGCGGTCGCGCTGCGGGCGGATGACGTACTGCACCGGAAAGCGCGCCGGACTGCCCGCGCTCTCCTCCCGCAAGGGCAGCGCCTCCAGCAGGCGCAAAAGCGTTTCGCCCCCATACCACGGCGTTTTTGCAGAGCGCTCCACCACGTTATCCCCGTCGCGCGCCGAAATGGGCAGGTAGTGCACCTTTTTCAGCCCCAGCTTTTGGGCAACCTGCCGGTATTCCTCCCTTATCCGGTTGAAGATTTCCTCCGAAAAATCGACCAAATCCATCTTGTTGACCGCCAAAATCACGTTCGGCAGCTGCAGGAGGGACGCGATGTAGGAGTGCCGCTTGGTTTGCTCAATAATTCCGTTGCGGGCGTCCACCAGAATGATGGCGGCGTCGGCTGTGGAGGCGCCGGTGACCATGTTGCGGGTATACTCCACGTGCCCCGGCGTATCGGCAATGATAAACTTGCGCGTGGGCGTGGCAAAGTAGCGGTAGGCTACGTCAATCGTGATGCCCTGCTCGCGCTCGGCGCGCAGGCCGTCGGTCAGCAGCGCCAAGTTGACCTCCTCGTTGCCTAAGCGCTCGCTTGCCGCCTTCACGGCCTCCAGCTGGTCTTCAAAAATGGACTTGCTGTCGTACAGCAACCGCCCAATCAGCGTACTTTTTCCGTCGTCAACGCTTCCCGCTGTGGTGAAGCGCAGCAGCTCCATGTCTAAATATCCGTCCATATTTTAATTTTTTGTATTTTTCAGCTCACCGTTCAAAAGTATCCGGCTTTTTTACGGTCTTCCATGGCGGCTTCGGAGCGCCTGTCGTCGGAGCGCCCGCCGCGCTCGGTGACGCGGGAGGAGGCTATCTCGCCAACAATCTCCTCG
>JAITQP010000187.1 GCA_031288885.1 Prevotellaceae bacterium
ATCAGACTTGCTATTCCTGTAAATTTCATTTACATTTGCGTTGAACTTTTAATCGCAACGCTATGCTACCCATTAGAAAATTGCCCATCGGCATACAGGATTTTGAGAAGCTGCGCACAGGGAATAACGTGTATGTTGACAAGACTGCATATATATATCAACTTGCAAGTATCGATTCGCCATACTTTCTTGCCCGTCCGCGCCGCTTTGGCAAAAGCCTTTTCCTCTCTACGCTCAAGGCCTACTTTCTGGGCAAAAAAGAACTCTTTGAAGGACTGGCGGTTGCCGAGCTGGAAAAGGATTGGATAGAGTATCCGGTATTTCACATCGACATGAACGTGGGCATTATTACGGACTCTGCTTCGCTGGTCAGGAGGCTTGGCGTTATTTTAGATGACTTGGAGAAGCTGTGGGGCAGGGCTGTTGAGGATAACGACCCTGCCTCGCGCTTCTTGGGGCTCATAAGCAGGGCATACGAACAAACCGGACGCAAAGTGGTCGTTTTGGTGGACGAGTACGATAAGCCTTTGCTCGGCACCATGGATGATTTAAATGTAAACAAAGATATACGCGACGTGCTCAAAGGTTTCTACGGCGTGCTAAAGAGCGCCGATGCTTACCTGCGCTTTGTTTTGCTCACCGGCGTTACCAAGTTCTCAAAAGTTAGCGTCTTTAGCGACCTAAACCACTTGGTGGATATTAGTCTGGATAAGGAGTATGCCGCCATTTGCGGCATCTCGGAATCGGAGCTGGTCAGCTGCTTTCAGCAGGAAATTACAGCCTTAGCCAAAGAAATCGGCAAAACTTACGACGAAACGCTTGCCGAGCTGAAGAAGCGTTACGACGGCTACCACTTTGCCAAGGAAAGCGAGGGCATGTACAACCCGTTTAGCCTGCTGAATACCTTATCCAAAAAAGATTTTAGCAACTACTGGTTTGCCACCGGCACGCCGACGTTCCTTGTCAAAATGCTCAAGAAGCTGGATTTTGACGTTAAAACCTTGGAGGGCGGCGTACGGATTTCGGCAGACTCCATCACCGACTACCGCGCCGAGTTCGAGGATCCCGTCCCGCTGCTCTACCAAAGCGGCTACCTGACGATACTATCGTACAACGACCGCTTCAACTCCTACACGCTGGGTTTCCCGAATGAGGAGGTGAAATACGGCTTTTTCAACGAGCTGCTGCCCGCTTACGTGCCGGGGAAAAATGTTCGGAGCGAATTTTACGTGGGGTGCTTTATCGAAGATTTGCTGGCAAACAACGTGGATAGCTTCATGACCCGCCTGAGCGCCTTTTTCGCCGGCGTTCCCTACGACCTGAACAACAAGGAGGAAAAGCACTACCAAACCATTTTCTTCATTTTCTTCCGCCTGATGGGGCAGTTTATAGAGGTGGAGCAGCACAGCGCCGTGGGGCGCGCCGATGCGGTGGTGGTGACGGACGATACGGTGTTTGCCTTTGAGTTCAAGCTCTCCGAAAACGCTACCGCCGAGGATGCCGTGAAGCAGATAGACGAAAAAGGCTACCTAAAACCCTACGCCGCCGCAAACAAAAAGCTGGTGAAGGTGGGCGTAGAGTTCAGCAAGCAGGAGCGCGGAATAAACTGCTGGAAGGTGGCGTGAAATAACCAAATCCGATGCGCCTTCCCAATTCCTAATTCCCAATTCGTAATTCCTAATTCTTCCTCCACTCTCCCACCTCCAGTCCGCTCATGCTACCGTTTTGGATTTCGAGCCGGACGGCGGTGCGCACGGCGTGAAACCCGTACCTGCCCGCCGCGCCCGGGTTGATGTGCAGGCAGCTCAGCTTTTTGTCAAACATAACCTTGAGGATGTGCGAATGTCCGCAGACAAAGAGCTGCGGGGGGTTGCTGCGGAGCAGCCCGCCCACGGAGGGGTCGTACCTGCCCGGGTAGCCGCCAATGTGCGTCATGAGCACCTGCACGCCCTCGCACGCGAAGCGCTGGTAGAGCGGGTGAGAGCGGCGTATATCCTCGCCGTCGATATTACCGTACACGGCGCGCAGCGGCTTGAATGCAGCAATAGCCTCGGCAACGCTGCTGCCGCCAATGTCGCCCGCATGCCACACCTCGTCAACTTCGGCAAAAAAGTGGCGTAGCGGCTCGTCAAACAGCCCGTGCGTGTCCGATAAAATTCCGATTTTCATGGAAGGCAAGCTGCCCGCGCGGCTGCGCTGCTATCTTGCGATAGCGGCAGCCTTTGGCAGGGTTTTGTCGGCGGGGATATTCAGCTCTTTCCTCACCAGCTCCGTGATGTCGATGCTCTGCTCCGTATCCCAGTAGGCCAAGGCGGCGTTGCTCACGTCGTAGATGTAGATAAATCCGTTGTCCTTGCCCACCTTTTTGACGGCGCTGGTTGCCCTTTCGACAACAGGCCGCAGCAGCTCCATTTGGCGCTTTTGCAGGTCTTCGCGGGCGGTAGCCTGAAACTCCTGTATGCGCTGCCCCTTGTCCTGAAGGTCTTTCTCCTTTGTTTCGCGGATGGCGTCTGACCACGTTCTGGCTTTTTGCTGGTACTCCTGCAGCATCTTGTTGTAATCCACCTGCATGGTTTCTATCATTTCCTCCAAGTCTTTTGCGTAGCTCATGTACTTGACCTCCGCCGAATCGCGCTCGGGCATCAGCGCGAGCAACTCCTGCCCGTTAACATGGCCAAACTTGTAGGTTTGCTGCGCATTTGCGCCATACGCTACGGCAACAAGCGCAGCACATACGATGATTTTTTTCATAACCGATTTTTTCACAATTTTTAAATTAATACTAAACTTTCAGCAAATCAAAATCCTAACTTTTTCAGCACGTCGTCGCTCCTGTCGTAGCGCGGGTTGATGTAGATGAGCGAGGGGTTGTTGGCGGCGTCAAAGATGACGGCGTAGGTGCCCTCCGTGGCCACGTCCTTAATGGCGTTGTAGAGCTGGTCTTGTATGGGCTTTAGCAGCTCCTCGCGCTTTTTGAACAGCGTTCCCTCCGGACCAAAGTGCGTGCGCTGCAGCTCCTTTGCCTCCTTTTCTTTGGTGATGATTTCCTCCTCGCGCTTGCGCTTCATCTCCTCCGTAAGGAGCATTTTTTCGGCCTGAAACGTGCGGAACATTTCGTCCACCTTTTTGTAGAGGTCGTCCACCTCCTTTTGGTAGGCGGTGGCGGCCTTTTCCACCTGCTCCTGCGCATTTTTGTACTTGGGCATTTTGTTCAGGATGTACTCCGAGTCTATCACAATGAACTTTTGCGCCTGCGCAGCGCTTACTCCCAGCATCAGCGCTACCGCTATCAAAATTATCTTTTTCATACTCATCCTCCGTATTTTACAACTCTTAATTCCTAATTCTTAATTCTCAATTCTCAATTAAAACGGCATTCCGATAATAAAGTGGAAGTTGCTACCGCTTGGGGTGGTTTCGCCCTGTATTTTGTCGAAGCCGTAGCCCCAGTCAATGCCCAGCAGGCCAATCATGGGCAGCATAAGCCGCACGCCCACGCCCGCGGAGCGCTTTATCGAAAATGGGTTGAACGATTTGATATTCAGCCATGCGTTGCCGCCCTCAAAGAATACCAGCCCGTAGATGGTGGACTGCGGCGAAAGCACAAACGGGTAGCGCAGCTCCACCGTAAACTTGTCGTACACGTTGGCAATGGATATGCCGTTGTTGTACGGCGTGAGCGAGCTGTTTTTGTACCCGCGCAGCCCAATGGTTTCGATGCCGTAGAGGTTGTAGCCCGACATGCCGTCGCCGCCCACGTCAAAGCCCTCGAAGGGCGAGTAGCCAAGGTCTTGGCTGAAGTAGCCGAGGTAGCCGAACTGCGTTTTGAGCGCAAATACAAAATCGCCCATGATTTGGTTGAACCACGCCATGCGGAACGACCACTTGTGGTACTCAATCCAGCGGTACTTTTCCTGCGGCGTCAGGTTGGGGTCGCTGTAGTTGAGGTTGTTGAACAGCGAGTACGGGGGCGTGATTTGCAGCCCGATGGACAGCTCCGAGCCTTTGCGCGGGTAAATGGGCTGGTCGGTGGAGTTGCGCCCCAGCACGGTTTTTACGCTGAAGTTGTTCGACATTCCGTTGGTAAAAATGAACTGCCCCGTCCAGTTGTTGAGCCTGTACTGCTGGTAGTCCACGGAGTTGTAAAGCGTAAAGTAGCTGTCCGGCCACTTGAGGCGCTGCCCCAACCCCACCGACGCCCCCAGCACCGACATGCTCATGTCGCCCGCTTGGTAAAAGTAGAGGCTGTTGTTTTGGTGGGTGTAGTAAACCGAAACCGACAGCGACTGGGGCTTTTTTCCGCCAAACCACGGCTCGGTGAAGCTCGTGCTGATAGCTTTGTAGTACGACCCGTTGGTTTGCCCGCGAATGGTGAGGGTTTGGTTATCGCCCGTAGGCAGCGGCTTCCACGCCTCCTTATCCAAAAGGCTGCCCATGGCGAAGTTGGTAAGGCGTAGGCCAATAGTCCCCACAAACATTCCCGCGCCCCACCCGCCGGAGAGCTCTATCTGGTCGTTGGGTTTTTCCTCCACAAGGTAGGTAATATCTACGGTTTCGTCTGCCGGATTGGGGTTGAGCTTTGGCTCCAGCTTTTCGGGGTCAAAGTGCCCCATTTGCGCCAGCTCGCGGACGGAGCGCATGATTTGCGTTTTGCTAAACAGGTCGCCCGGGCGCGTCCACAGCTCGCGGCGAATGATGCGCTCGTTGGTTTTGGTGTTGCCCTGTATAAAAATGTTGTTGATGGTGGCCTGCTTTCCCTCGTATATGCGCATTTCTACGTCCACCGAATCGCCCTCAATGCGCACCTCCGTGGGCTGCACGTTGAAGAAGAGGTAGCCGTCGTCCATGTACAGGGTGGCTATTGAGTTGGTTTCGTCGGTGCGCAGGTTTTTGTCCAGCGCCACCATGTCGTAAACATCGCCCCTGCGCAGCCGCAGAATGTTGGCCAAAAGCTCCGACGAGTAGCGCGTGTTGCCCACCCACGTGATGTTGCGGAAGTAGTACTTTTGCCCCTCGTACACTTTGAACTTCAGCCCCACGCGCTTATCGCTGATAATCCACATGGAGTCGCTCAGGATGGCGGCGTCGCGGTAGCCTTTTTCGTTGTAGTAGCTCAGGATGTGCTGCTTGTCCTCCTCCAGCTTTTTCTGGATGTACTTGGTGGAGCGCCAAAAGGTGTACCACCGCCTGCGGTGCACCTCCTTCATTGCGCCGCGCAGCTTCGATGTGCTCACCTGCGAGTTGCCCTCAAATTCTATTTCGGCAACGCGCACCTTGCTGTTTTTGCTCACCTCAAACACCACGCGCACGCCGTTGCCGATGGACGTATCGGGGGTGACGGTGGCGTCCACCGCCACGTTGCGGAAGCCTTTTTCGTAGTAAAAGCGCTTGATAATATCAACGCAGGCGTTTTTGAAGTACTCCGAGTACTCGTTGCCGCGCCGGATGTGCAGCGAGCCCTGCAAGTCCTCCTTTTCGCCCTTTTTCACCCCCTTAATGTCGTAGCTGATGATGCGGGGGCGCTCCTCGAGGTAAATGTCCAGCGTTATTTTATCCCCCACCACCTTGGCGGCCGACAGCTTCACGTTGGAGAACATGCCGTTTGCCCAGAATTTTTTGACGGACTGCGAAATCTGGTCGCTCGGAATGGTAATGGTGTCGCCGCGCGAAAAGCCGGAAATGTTGATAATCTGGTCGGAGTTGTAGTACTTCACCCCCGAGATGGTAATGTCGGCAATGACGTACTTTTTGGGGGATGTGTAATCTTTGGAGAGCTGCACGCTGCTCACGGCGGCTTCCTGAGGGTTGTCCGCCTCCGGCGATGCGCCCGCGACGCTGTCTGCCGTAGCGTTGGCAATGTTGGCAGTGTTGCCGGCGTTGCCGGCGCTATCAATAGCTTGCGCCCAACCTGCAAAAGGTATCGCAACGAGCACGCATGTTACTAAGAATTTTTCAAACATTTATGAACTAATTTGTACTTACTCAACGGTTTCTGTATTACTCTTCAGCCACTCGCCCAAACCTGCGCTCGCGCTTTTGAAATTCCTTCAGGGCCTCCACAAAGTGCTGCTTCCCAAAATCAGGCCACAGCACCGGCGTGAAGTACAGCTCGCTATACGCTATTTGCCACAGCAAAAAGTTGCTCACGCGCAAATCGCCCCCTGTCCGTATAAAGAAGTCGGGGTCGGGTATATCGGCGGTGCTAAGGTACGACGATAGCAGCGCTTCGTTCACGTCGTCGGCGCTCAGCTTGCCCTGCGCCACGTCGCGGCACATTTGCCTTGCGGCGGCGGTAACATCCCACCGCCCGCTGTAGCTGAGGGCTATCACGAGCGTCAGCCCGGTGTTTTTTTCGGTTGAGCGGATGGTTTCGCTCAGCTTATCCTGCACCTTTGGGGGCAGCGTGGAGGCGTTGCCTATCGTTACCAGCCGTATGTTGTGCCGGTTAAGCGTGGCCGCTTCCTTTTCGATGGCGTCCACCAGCAGCGACATGAGCGCATTTACCTCCAGCTTGGGGCGATTCCAGTTTTCGGTAGAAAACGTGTACAGCGTAAGGTACTTCACGCCCTGCTCTGCCGCCGCCTCCACCACCTTGCGCACCGCGTCCACCCCGCTCCGGTGCCCAAACATGCGCTGCAAGCTTCGCCGCCTTGCCCAGCGACCGTTGCCGTCCATAATAATGGCAACGTGGCGGGGAGTATTCGTTTCCTGAGGGCGCTGTTCGGTCATAGCTCGTTTACTTTATTCTATTCATGACAGCACCCTTTGTCGGATAGCTGGTAGGTAAGGAAAACTCCCACGTAAGAAATCCAGTCGTTATTGTTGATAGTTGCCGCCGAGGACGTCCGCACATTTTCCCAGCCATCCAAGTTATCGTTGAACGTTTTGCGAAAAGTCCACTCGGCGCCCAGCGTAATGCGGTAGGCAACGCGGTACTTTGCGCCCACGGCCACGGGAAGCACCAAAAAGGGCGCTCCTCGGCTGTACGCCATCCCCATGCCCACCGCAAAGTAGGGCGCAAATGAGCGCTTTTTGGGGTCGTACTCAAACGGCTCGTACGGGAGAAAGCCCACCACCAAGCGCGCCTCCGCGTCAAAAAAGCGCTGGTTAAACGCCGCCGCCTGCTGCTGGAGTACATTCGGCATCAGCCGCCCCTTGTAGGCAGCGGGGTCGCCGCGAAGGGTTCCGCCCCCCAAATTTACTCTCACGCTGTAGTACTCTGTAAAATCATAGTGTATAAGCCCTCCAAAGTAGGCGGCGGGCTTGTATAGCACGCCACCCGGGTTAAAGTCGCCTATGTATGATGAAGCGCCTACCAGCCCGCCGATGCTCATCTCCTTCTGCGCCATGGCAGCGGGGGCAGCGGTCAGCGTTGCAAGCACAAATGCTATGGTCAACTTCAGGATTTTCATGTAAATGTTTGTAGCCTTTTATAGATATATCAGGCAAAAGTAGCCATAATATTGCTATCGTACCACAGCTTAAACCTATTGTTAACGCATAATAACACTTATCCGCGCACATCCACGCCCCAGAGCAGCTTTTCGCGAAGCGTCCGGTAAAAGCTGGCGTGCTTGAACTTGACAAAGCTGATTTTGGCGGCCGCCTTTTGCACCGCTATCTTGCAGCCCGCCGCCAGCTCGTACGACTGGCTATCTACCCCCACGATAACCTTTCCGCTGCGCGTCATCATCTCCAGCGCTATGCACGCCGAGTCGGGCACAACGATGGGGCGCGCGCTCAGGCTATGCGGGGCAATGGGCGATATGATGAGGCACGCAGCGTCGGGCGCAACGATGGGGCCGCCCGCGCTCATGGAGTAGGCGGTGGAGCCCGTAGGCGTGGCGACAATAAAGCCGTCGGCCCAGTAGCTGTTGAGAAACTCGCCGTTGATGTGCAGGTTGATTTCGGCAATGGACGCGCCGCGCCGCTGGAGGGAGATCTCGTTGAGCACATACTGCCGCTTGCCGGTGCACCCGTCCACCTGCAGCATGGCGCGCTGCTCCACGTCGAAGCTGCCGGAGGCAATATGCCCCAGCATCTCGTCGGCGTTGTCGATGGAGATAATGGGCAGAAAGCCCATTCGCCCTGCGTTGACGCCCACCAGCGGCAGGCTCGTGCCGAACGCCAGCGCGGCGGCGTCGAGAAAAGTTCCGTCACCGCCAACGCTCATGAGGCATACCACCTCTGCCGGCGACAATTCTTGTATTTCAGTAAACAGCTTCGCGCTGGAAAGCTGCCGTTGTTGATCTTGCTGTAGGCTGCGAAAAAACGGCTCGTACAGCTGCGCCGTTATCCCTCTGCTGTGCAGGCGTTGTACCAGCTGCGATACGCACTCCACCACCTGCTGACCCGCTTCGTTACGGCTATAAATAGCTATTTGCATTACTCGTTGACCTCTTAAAATAATCTTCCGATCTTCTACTTCTTCTACTACATTCTACTTCTACATCGTCATGTTTTTTTTTGCCCAAACATACGGCAAAACAGGGTGCTAATTTCGTGGAAATATTTGATTTTTCAACGCTCAAAATGTCGGCTAAGCTGTAAATAATGTTTACGGCCACAAAAAAGCCGGTCATCTACCTTCAGATGACCGGCTTACTACATAAAAACGAGCACAAGAGCTATTCACGCGGGCGTGCGGGGTTTACACGTACGTGCCGACCTCCTATTTCCTTGTCGTTTAGAGCTTCGACGGCAGCATTGCCCTCGGTCTCATTGTCCATTTCAACAAAGCCGTAGCCTTTTGAGCGGCCGGTTGCTTTGTCAACAATGATTTTTGCGCTTGTTACACTGCCGTATTCGGCGAAAGCATTTCGCATATCATCCTCTCTCATTGAGTAGGCAATGTTACCAACATAAATCGTCATAAAACAAAATTAAAAAAGTGAAATAAAAATTAATACACCGCAAATGTAGTAATTTTTTCATTGCCGATGCGTTAAAACCCAAAAGAAAGTAAGTTTTAACAAAAGAATTTTTTTGCATGACGCCAAAAACATTACGTATAATGCTGATAATAAATACAATAACTTTTTCCGGCTGGCGCCTCCGTAGCATGGGCAAAGCGGCGTTTTCCTAATGTACGTACCGGATAATACGGCTTTGTTGCAACGGCAGGCGGCGCCGTCCCAACCAACCTCATTCCCAACCTCATCTTCCCTAACAAAATAACCTCAATAGCATGTGAGAATGAATATAAATATCCCCACCTCATTACCTCATTAATGAGGTTTAAATGAGGGTGGGGAGAGGGTGGTTGTCAACTTCTTGCTAATGAGGTACTGTGTTTGCATCCAATTTTTTTCTATTAAAAAATATTATTATTTTTGCACTACCCAAAGGGAAAAGGAAGACCTTGCGCGCTACCTCGCGCGGGGCTCTATCCTGCA
>JAITQP010000253.1 GCA_031288885.1 Prevotellaceae bacterium
AACATATGCCAAGAATTTCGGAGAAAGGTTTATACATGCCGTCATCGCCTATACGCAAGCTGGCGCCGTACGCGGAGGCGGCAAAGCGTATGGGGCGAAAAGTCTACCACCTCAACATCGGGCAGCCCGATATCGCCACGCCGCAAGCCGCGCTGGACGCCATAAAAAATTGCTCCAAAAGCATTGTAGAGTACGGCCCCTCGGCGGGAAACGAATCCTACCGCCGCGGGCTGGCAAAGTACTACCAAGACTTGGGAATAAGCGTAAGCTTCGACAACATTCTCATCACCAACGGAGGCTCGGAGGCAATCCTGTTCTCGTTCATGGCCTGCTTCAACCCGGGCGACGAGGTGATTATTCCGGAACCCTTCTACGCCAACTATTGGGCTTACGCGATTGAGGCGGACGTGAACGTGAAGCCCATCACATCGAGCATTGACGACGACTTTGCGCTGCCCCCCATTGAGGCGTTTGAGCGCCTGATAACGCCCAAAACAAAGGGAATATTCATCAGCAACCCCAACAACCCCACCGGATGCCTGTACTCCAAAGCCGACTTGGAGCGGCTGGCGGTTATCATTAAAAAGTACGATTTGTACCTCTTTTGCGACGAGGCGTACCGCGAATTTTGCTACGACGGCCAGCAAAGCTACTCCGCCCTGCAGCTGCACGGGCTGGAGGAGCACGTTGTGCTGATAGACTCCGTGTCGAAGCGGTACAGCATGTGCGGCGCGCGGGTGGGCGCCATTATCAGCCGAAACAGGGACGTGCTTGCGGCGGCGCTCAAGTTTGGGCAAGCCCGCCTGTGCCCCCCTTTTTACGGGCAAATAGCCGCCGAAGCCGCGCTGGCTACGCCCGCCTCATACTTCGAAACGGTGCACCACGAGTACGTCAGCCGCCGCGACTTTATGGTTGACGAGCTCAACCGGATAGAGGGCGTTTACTGCCCCAGACCGCAGGGCGCATTCTACGCCATGGCGCGCCTGCCCGTTGCAAACTCGGACAGGTTTGCGCAGTGGCTGCTCGAAGAGTTCAGCTACAAAAACCAAACGGTAATGGTGGCGCCCGCCACCGGATTTTACTTTACGCTCGGCTTAGGCCTAAATGAGGTCAGGCTGGCGTACGTTCTCAACATTCACGATTTGCAAAGCGCGATAGCGTGCCTGAAGGAAGCGCTAAAAATTTATCCCGAAAGAGTATGAACTTCATAAAATCAGCCTTAGACGGCGCATGGATTATTGAGCCGAAAGTATTTGCCGACGCCCGCGGATACTTTATGGAAACCTACCGCGAAAGCCTGCTTGAGCAGCACGTGGGCAGCGTACGCTTTGTGCAGGACAACGAGTCCAAGTCCATGCGCGGCGTGCTGCGGGGGCTGCACTACCAGCTGCCGCCGTTTGCCCAGAGCAAGCTGGTGCGCGTCATTAGCGGCGAGGTGCTCGACGTAGCGGTGGACATTCGCAAAAATTCGCCCACCTTTGGGCAGCACGTGGCCGTAACGCTAACGTCGGAGAACAAGCGGCAGCTGTTCATTCCGAGGGGATTTGCGCACGGATTTTTGGTGCTCAGCAGCGAGGCGATTTTTACCTACAAAGTCGACAACGCCTACTCCCCCCAGCACGAGCGCAGCATTCGCTTCGACGATCCGGACATTGGCATAGCGTGGGGAATGGAGGCAAGCCAGCTGCTGCTCTCGGAGAAAGACAAAAACAGCGCAAAATCGCTCCGCGAAGCGGAGATTTTTTAGTCCGCCGCAGCCTGCCAATAAAATAGCCCTGAAAGAACGGAATAATTTTTCTTCCGGCTTTCAGGGCTAAGCATTTGCCGCTACAATACTTACAGCTCCACTATTTTAACCTCCACTCTTCGGTTGAGCGCTTTGCCGTCGTCGGTTTTATTGGAGCTGAGAGGTTGGGTATCGCCGTAGCCTATGGCGCTCATCCGGTCGGCCTCAACTCCTCTCTCCACGAGGTACTCCACCACGCTCGCCGCGCGATCTTGCGAAAGCTTCAGGTTTTTCTTTTTGCTGCCAACGTTATCCGAGTGACCTGATATTTCAATCTTTATGGACGGAAAGTAGAGCATCAGCCGGTAAAGCTGATCCAGCTGCTTGTGGGATTTGGGCAGCAACGTGGCTTTAGCATTAGCAAACTGAATATTCTGAAGGTAAATTTTCATGCCTACCACTACGCTATCCGTAGGGAAGCTATTGTAGCCTTTCTTGCTCAGCAGCTTGGTTTCGCTTGGCTTAAGCTTATCGCTCGGCTTGAGCGCTTTTTGGGCGTCCTCCACAGATTTCAGGTAGGCTGTGCGCAGCTTCTCCCGCTCCTCTTCGCTCATAATTCTGCCGTAGTAGGTAACCAAGTGTATGTCATACATTCCGGAGCCATCCGCCCTTTCGGACGAGTAGTAGGCGCACTTGGGGTTACCCGGCACAAGCGTGTAGTAAATATCGTCGTTGGGCGTGTTGATGGGGTAGCCAAGGTGCACGGGCTCTCCCCAAGAGCTTGTAGCGTCCGCGTACTCCGAGCGGTAAATGTCCAGCTTACCAAACCCCGTATGCCCGTTGGAGGAAAAGAAGATAGCTTTTCCGTCGGGTTGCAGCGAAACGGAAATCTCATCGCCCTCCGTGTTTACCGCAGCGCCCAAGTTGACCAGCTTGTCCCACGATTTTGAGGAGGCGTCGTAGGTCGTTTGCCAGATGTCGTATCCGCCGCGCCCGCCCATTTTTCCCTGATCGTTCATGCACAGGTAGATGGCGTTGCGCTCCATGTTTATCGCCAGAGACGAGATGTGGTAGTCATCGTTCAGCTTCAGGTTGTAGATTTTGGATAGCGGGGTAAAGGGTATATCTTCGGCGTTAACCTCCTTTTGGGCGTCAAAGTTAAACACAAAAAGATTGCCGCTGCCACGAAAGATGAAGAACTCCTTCCCGTCGGGGGACATCCCCGTCACGCCTTCGTGGTAATTTTTCCTACTTTTCTTGCCCACCAAGCTAACGTTCCACCGCTGCTTGGGCGCGCTTTCGAACTTTGCCATGTACACGTGATCCAGCACCTCGTCTTTTCCGTCTTCGGGGCGGGTGGAGGTAACAAAGAGGTGCTCTTTGCCGCCGGCAAAGGCGTTTATGTTAGAAACTTTGGGCTTATTAACATCTGTGCCCAGCTTGGTCACAGTTACCTGCTCCGGTCGGGACTTGCGCTTAGCGCCGTACTCGCAATGCTCTATATTTTTTAGGATAATGTTGGACACACCGTTCACCTTATTGGCCTGATCTTCCATAGCCTTGCGATACTGCTCCAGCGCCTCCTTATATAACCCCCGCTGGTGAAAGCCTATCGCTTTTTTGTAGGCAGCGCCGGTGGGTTGCTGTTCAATTTTCCTGCTGGGTTGCGCCATAAGCTGCTGGCTGATAAAAAGCAAGAGCAGCCACAGCGCGAATTGTTTGAGTATTAATTGTCTGGTGAAAAAAGTATTTTTCATATATTTAAAATTGGCAAAAAGCCATCAGCTTGCAAGCTTTACCTTGCAACGTTGGCTTACGTATAATCAAATTTTAGCGTAAAATTCTTCCTAATCGGGCTAAAACGAGCTTAGGATGAAAGGTAGCGGACGTCAAATAGCCTGCTGTTACGATTTCTAATATTCTTGCGGAACATAAAACCTATCCGCACCGTAACGCCAAATGAGAGCAGGTAGGTTGCCTTAGCGCCGCCGCCCGCTACGCTTGCAGACGGATTATAGCGGAGCTGATAGTAGGTGGGCGCCGGTTGCGTTTCGTACTCCATTAAAGCCGACGAGGAGGAGCTGGCAGCGCTGTTATAAAAGCAATACTCCCCAAACACCCCTGCATACAGGGCATATTTGTCCGTCAGCTGCTGCCTAAATCCCATCTCAAGGTGGCCTACGGCGTGTAAGCCTAAATCCATGTTCGCCTTTACGTCAACGTCACCCTTATTTCCGAAGCCTAAATATGGCGGCGCTTCCGTAATCTCAACATTTTCATAAGCCAGCTTTCCGCTAACGGCTAACCCCTTAATGCTGGCATTGCTGCTACCGGCGATTGAGTAGCCGGCCTTTACGCCTCCGGTGGCATACCAGCCTATGTACTTGCTGCCCGAGAACAGGGTTTCAAGCTCAACCAGCAGCGGAACCTGCACGTAAAGCGCAGACTTCTGAGCCGCGTAGTCGCTTATCTTAATGTTAGCTTGGTAATCGTTGTAGTCATTACCCATTTCTTTGGGGGGTTGCCCGCTTTCCCACCACCCCAGCTCGTCGGGGAAAGTTCCCTGCATGCTTTCGCTTATCCCAGACATGTCCGTTGTGCTCTGGTAGTAGTTGACATGAAGACCCGTCCTGACGCTTAGGGCGCTGGAAAAGTGGCAGGAGTATCCCATTCCTCCCCCGTAGCCTATGCCGTAGCGGCTATTCCCCGACGACGTAGGGGCAAGGTTGGAGTTGAGCATGCTAAGACTTCCTAATATTTCATGATTAAATCCTGCTGCCGATGCAACCGGAGTACTATTCCCCGCCAACAACATTGGCAAGAAAAAAACAAATTTCTTCAAGTTCATAACCTTATCACTTTTGTTTAAAATTCAAATATTCAACGTGTTTTCAGGACGTTGAGCAGAACTTTAAGCGTTCCCCTCTTTTGATTTTCGACTTTTGAATTAGTCTTACTCGCATTTGATGAGGTGTAGCCATCAAATTAGGTGCAGCTTAATGCTTTCAGAATTTCACATTCTCAGCGTTGGAGCTAACCGAAGCGATTCATCGCTTGGAGTCTTGTGCACCATAAGGAAAACCACGTATGTAGGCTAAGTTTTCAACACTCTGTTAATAACTTTTGTGGTGTGAGGTATGGTGCAAAGGTAATGCTTTTTTCGTTATAAATAAGAAATCCTTGTTTTTAAAGTGTAATCTTGAGTTACTTTGCGTTAATTCGGCAATAAACGCGACAATTTGCCCCAAGTTCCCACGTTGCTACTTCCACGCTTCTCCACATCCCCTCCGCATTCTTCCCGCATGGCTATTCGGTAGCGGGTTTATTTTTTCACGGCATGCCGGCTGTAACCTCATGCCGCGCCGCCCCTTATCAGGCTTTTGAGGCCGAAGTGCATGCATATTTTGCCCCCGCAGGCTGCGGGGGAGCATAAAAAACCGCCCTCCTGCAAAAAAAATATCGCAGCTATATATAAATTCAGAAAAATATTTTGTATAATACGCGCGCGCGATACTACGTAACTCGCTGACCGCTGTGTGTGTGTGTGTGTGTGTGTGTGTGTGTGTGTGTGTGTGTGTGTGTGTGTGTGTGTGTGTTGAGAAATGAGGAATAGAAATTATCCCGCCCAAAAAAGCGAGCGGCGAGGCAGGGAAAATGGAGGGCAATATTTGCGTTTGTTTTCATATTGTGTGGTTAAGCTGCATGGTTTCAGATACAAAAACGTAACAAAAGTATGGAAAATTTTTAGCGTGTAAAACCTTTTTTGCATGAATAAAAGTTAAACATCGTCAACTTATCGATTGCTGCAAAAATCATGCGCCAAATCATTATGCCATCTCGCTAACTTGCCGCGCCGTTGAGGTTGTTGTACTTGCTCCTGTAGCATTTGGGCGTTGTTCCCGTATGCTGCTTAAAGATGCGGTTGAAGTAGGAAACGTTCTCTATGGAGAGCTCAAACGACACGTCGCTCACCGGCATGTCGGTGGTGAGCAGCAGCAGCTGGGCTTTTTCTATCTTCTTCAGGTTGATGTACTGCAGCGGCGTTAGGCACAGCTCCTTTTTAAAGATGCGAATAAAGTGGTCTTCGCTAATGCACGAAATGTCCGCCAAGTGCGACACCGAAATGGGCTGGCATATCTGCGCGTGAATGTGCTGCAAGGCTTTGCTTATCCGCGTATCCTTGTGCTCCGGCTTTGCCGCTGCCAGCGTGATGAACCTTGACATCAGCTGCAGCAAAATCCCCCGCGTTTCGGCAATAACGTGGAGCGGCATCCGGCTATTGGCGGCAATGTACTGCGAAAAGGTGGGGATGTTGTCGTACTGCGCGGGGTCGAAGTGGGGCAGGTAGCTGTCGGGGTTAATCTGCGTCAGCCGCTCCGACAGGAGCAGGTCGATTTGCGTAGCCCGCACGGACAGCGGAAAATCGTACCGGTCAAAGACGGACTCGCAGTTGAGCGCCTTTTCGTAAAAGTGGATGTAGTAGAGCGCAAAGTAGCCGTCGCACTCGTCGTCGTGGAGGGTGAAGGGCGGCATGAGGTAGAGGCAGTCCGGCTCAAGGACGTAGCCCCGACCGCTCACGTAGGTCTTTGCCCGCCCCTCCTTTACGTAGTATATGCGGGCAAAGGGGCTGCACACCTTTTTCCAGTTCCAGCTGGCGTTTTGCTCCGAAAATCCCACGTTAAGCAGGTTCAGGTTGAGGCTGTCTAAGGCGTTGCTCATAGTCGGTTTTTTGTTATGAGATATCAGCACAAATATATTCATTTATTTGCAATAAACGCCTTATGTTAAAAATAAAATCGATATTGTGCTATATAGTTATCGAAATAGTGGCAATAAATCTTAGCGGCAAGGGATATATTTGTGGGCTTCATTTCTCACCAAAAAGTAAACGTAAAAAAATATACCATGAACAGTAGATTTCAAGGAGAATGGCCTAAAATCGGCATCCGCCCCACCATCGACGGGCGCATGGGGGGCGTGCGCGAGTCCCTCGAAGAGCAAACCATGAACATGGCAAAGAGCGTGACGCTGCTGCTCACGTCCACGCTCAAAAATCCGGACGGCACGCCCGTTTCGTGCGTCATTGCCGACAGCACCATCGGCAGGGTGGCGGAGAGCGCCGCCTGCGCCGAGAAGTTCCGGCGCGAGGGCGTGGGCGTTACCATCACCGTTACCCCCTGCTGGTGCTACGGCAGCGAAACGATGGACATGGAGCCGCACACGGTGAAGGCCGTTTGGGGCTTCAACGGCACGGAGCGCCCGGGCGCCGTGTACCTCGCGGCGGTGCTGGCGGGGCACGCGCAGAAAGGGCTGCCGGCGTTCGGCATCTACGGGCGCGACGTGCAGGACGCGGGCGCGACCGAAATCCCCGACGACGTAAGGGTTAAGCTGCTCCGCTTTGCCAGAGCGGCTATGGCGGTGGCCACCATGCGCGGCAAGTCCTACCTCTCCATCGGCGCGGTGTGCATGGGCATTGCGGGGTCTATCGTCAGCACCGGCTTTTTTGAGGACTACCTCGGCATGCGCTGCGAGGGCGTGGACGAGGTGGAAATCATCCGGCGCATGAGCGAGGGCATTTACGACAAGGAGGAATTTGAAGCGGCGCTGGCGTGGGCCAAAAGCCGCTGCCGCGAGGGCGAAGACGCTATCAACCGCGCCGACCTCAAGAAAGACCGCGCCGGACGGGATAAGGACTGGGAGTTTATTGTGAAAATGACGCTCATTGTGCGCGACCTGATGACGGGCAACCCCAAGCTAAAGGAAATGGGATTTGGGGAGGAAGCGCTGGGGCACAACGCCATCGCCGCCGGATTTCAGGGGCAGCGGCAGTGGACGGACTTCTACCCCAACGGCGACTTTACGGAGGCCATCCTCAACTCGTCGTTCGACTGGACGGGCGTCCGCGCGCCCTACGTGCTGGCCACCGAAAACGACGCGCTGAACGGCGCCGCCATGCTCTTTGGCTACCTGCTGACGCACACCGCGCAGGTGTTTGCCGACGTGCGAACGTACTGGAGCCCCGAGGCGGTGGAGCGCGTTACCGGCAAAAAGCTCGAGGGGCCGGCCTCCGGCGGGATGATACACCTGATTAACTCGGGCGCAGCGTCGCTCGACGGCAGCGCCCGCCAAACGGGTGCAGACGGGAAGCCAGCCATGAAGCCGTTTTGGGACATTACGGAGGCCGAGGCCAAAGCCTGCCTTGAGGCCACCACGTGGATGCCCGCCAACCGCGAGTACTTCCGCGGAGGCGGCTTCTCCTCCAAGTTCCTCACGCGCGGCGGAATGCCCTGCACCATGGTTCGCCTAAACCTCGTGAAGGGGATAGGCCCCGTGCTACAGCTCGCGGAGGGCTGGACGGTGGACGTTGACCCCGCCATCCACAAAATTCTGGACGAGCGAACGGACAGGGGCTGGCCTACCACGTGGTTTGCCCCCCGCCTGACGGGCAGCCCCAACTTCAAGGACGTGTACTCGGTGATGAACATGTGGGGCGCCAACCACGGCTCCATCAGCGGCGGGCACATTGGCGCCGACCTCATTACGCTGGCGTCCATGCTGCGCATACCCGTCTCCATGCACAACGTGAGCGACGACGACATCTACCGCCCCGCCGCATGGGCTGCCTTTGGCATGGATAAGGAGGGCGCCGACTACCGCGCCTGCCAAACCTACGGACCATTGTATAATTAAGAATTACGAATTAGGAATTAGGAATTAGGCTGACGCGTTAGCTTAATTTCTAATTTGTAATTCGTAATTTCCAACTCGTAATTCACATGGAAAAAATTGTACCCAAAGCGTTAATCTTCCCGTTCATTCTGGTAACAACGCTGTTTGCCCTATGGGGCTTTGCGAACGACATCACCAACCCCATGGTGGCCGCCTTTAAAAACATTCTGCTCATCTCCAACTTTGAGAGCTCGCTGGTGCAGTTTGCCTTCTACGGCGGTTACTGCCTGATGGCAATTCCGGCGGCGATTTTCATAAAAAAATTCAGCTACAAAAGGGGGATTTTGGTGGGGCTTGGGCTGTACTCTGCGGGATGCTTTCTGTTCATTCCCGCCGGAAATACCATGGCATTCTGGGCGTTTCTCATGGCCTACTTTGTGATGACCTGCGGCTTGGCGTTCCTCGAAACCACCTCCAACCCCTACATTCTGTCGATGGGCGCGGAGGAAAGCGCGACGCGCCGCCTCAACCTTGCGCAGGCGTTCAACCCCATTGGCTCGCTCACGGGAATGCTGGTGGCCAAGGAGGTGATACTTTCGCGGCTCAACAAAGCCACCGAAGCCGACCGGCTCGCGCTGCTGAATGGCGACCCCGAAGCCCTCGCCGCCGTTCAGCAATCCGACCTCAACATCGTCAGCGGCCCCTACCTGATGCTCGGGGCGGTGGTGCTCGCGTTCTTCATCATTTTTGCCGTGTCGAGGTTGCCGCAGGCTACCGCCTCGCAGGGCGTGGCGCGGCAGTCCTCCACCCGCGCGGTGGCGCGGCGGCTTTTGGGCAACAAGCTCTACATCCGGTCGGTGATTGCGCAGGCGTTTTACGTTGGCGTGCAGATTATGGTGTGGACGTTCATCATCCAGTATGCCGAGCAGGAGCTGGGCATGAGCAAAGCCACCGCGCAGGGCTACAACATGGTCGCCATGGCGCTATTTGTTTCGAGCCGGTTTATCTGCACCTTCCTGCTGAAGTACTTCAAGCCGAGCGCGCTGCTCACGTGGCTTGCCGTAGGCGGCGCCCTGTGCACCGCAGGCGTTATATTCATACACGGCATGGTTGGGTTGTGCTGCTTAGTCGCCATTTCGGCGTGCATGTCGCTCATGTTCCCCACCATCTACGGGATTGCGCTGAAAGGCTTGGGCGACGACGCCAAGCTGGCCTCCGCCGGCCTGATACTCGCCATTGGCGGCGGTTGCCTGATGCCGCCCTTGCAGGGCTTGCTCATCGACAAGGCGGTTTGGTTTGGCGACGCGCTGTCGTCGGTGCGCGTTTCGTTTGCGCTGCCGCTGGTATGCTTCATCGTCATTGCGCTGTTTGGGAGCTGGGTGGGGAGAAGAATTAGGAATTAAGAATTAGGAATTATATTAAGTCCAATAAAAAGTTACATTAACGGAGATGCACACCTTGCGTCATTGCGAGACCCGAACCCATAATACGGGAAAAAAGAGAAAAGACGAGGTGCTAATAATATGTTTAAGCAATTCGTCATTGTTAAGGTAGCGCGACTTGAAAAGCCGGATTTTCATAACCTCAGGTCGCTGACCTGAGGAGGGTAGAGGCGGCATGCATTGCGTCTCTACGCCGCCTGCCATTCAGGGCTTTCTGCGAGGTGTAGATTTTGTGTAACAATTCCCCGCAGGGGAAAAATATTCATAGCAAAAGCACCCAAATTCTCCGTCTCTCCCCTTTCCCGTAGGGGATTAACCGCCATTTACAGTTAAAGAGTGCTTTACAAAAAATTTTATTAATTTGGTTGTCGGCTATTTGTATAGACAGTGTAAAATATTTTTAGGAGTGATGGAATTTTGTCAAGAAAAAATGTTACCTTTACGCTTTATTTCTCATTAATGCAAGAAGTGTAATTAATTATCAACTCAAAAACAATTAAGAATGATGAAAAGTACAACAATTTTAGGAATTTCCATGCTGTTAGCAGGGATAGCAGGCATGGCGCCCGCCAGGGTACAGGCTGCGAGCATGGCGGTGCTGGTGGTAGGTTTAGAGACAGATGCGGCGAGCGACGTGTTTGCGGCGGGCATACGGTACGAATTTGGGCAAAAGGGGTACACGATGATAACCAGCCCCGCGGTTTCAGCCAAGCAAACCGCGCTGCGCAACCTGCACAAGCAGAGCCAGCCGGTAGACACGGCGGGCCTGGCGGCGTGGGGTAGGGAGAACAGCATAGACTTTGTGCAGCTGGTGGTAGAGAACGATTGTACGATAACGATAGAAGGGGTAGCAAAGAGCGGACGTGAGCAGCTAGCGCAGGTAGTACGCTGCGGCGTGGCGCAGTACTCGGAGCGCGGTTATTACCGGACACGGTTCATTCCGCAGCCGCCCGACCCCAATCCCAATTTAGGGACAGGCTTTGAGGAGATGGTGTATGTAGCGGGAGGTGTATTTGAGATGGGGTGGAAGAGTGGCAGGGATGGGACGCCCTACAACGGCAGTGAGAAGCCGTGTCACTACGTGCGGGTTAACAGTTTTTACATAGGGAAGTATGAAGTAACGCAAGCGCTGTGGAAGAAAGTGATGGGATCGAATCCGAGTGCATACAGCGGGGATAACAAGCCGGTGGAGCAGGTAAGTTGGGAGGATATAACGAATAGCACGAGTGGGTTTCTTAAGAAGTTGAATGCACTTACGGGGAAAAACTACCGGTTACCGACGGAAGCGGAGTGGGAGTACGCGGCGCGTGGGTGCAACGCTGGAGTATGCGAGAGTTACGAGTACAGCGGGAGCAACACGGTAGGGGACGTGGCTTATTGTGGCACTTCAGGGGGGGCAACGACAGTAGGCAGCAAGCGAGCGAATGGGCTAGGTCTTTACGACATGAGCGGGAATGTAGCTGAGTGGTGCGGGGACTTGTATAGCGATACATATTATCCCTCAGGCACAACAGCGTCTAGTCCGCAGGACAACCCCACGGGGCCTACGAGTGGCTCTGACCGCGTGAACCACGGTGGCAGTTGGAGCCACGCCGCGAGCTACAGCCGTGTAGCCCGTCGCGGCAGCAACGGGCCTAATTTCCGCGGCGACGGAAATGGTTTCCGCCTAGTGTAGCCGTAGCTCCGCTAGTTTTGGTTTGGCCTTAAAGTTTATCCTGTTGGCGTTCTATCTTTCCTGTAAGTTCTCGCTTCGCCGGTCTGCGGAGCGGAGCGGAGCAGGACAAGGCGAAGCGAGCGAGAAGCCGCCTGTGGCGGCAAATTTTTTTTTGATTTTGACAATTAACGGCTTTTAGGAGTTTTTTTAACGTGTAGGGGATGACCTTGGTTCTTCCCCTCATCGGGAGCCCGCCACAATGGCTCTAACCGCGTGCTCCGCGGTGGCAGTTGGAACAACGACGCGAGCAACAGCCGCGTAGCCTATCGCAACAACAACACGCCTAGCAACCGCAACAGCAACGTCGGCTTGCGCCTTGTGTTGCCGTAGCTCCGCTAGTTTTGGTTTGGCCTCAGCTTACAGGTAAAGACGGATGTCATCAAGTAAACAGGCGGGATGCCCAGACCCTCGCGCAGGTGGGGGCGAATAGCGGGGGAGTTTCTCCCCCCAGAAAGGTGGTGCTAGTAGCTACGCGCGAACGTGAAACCTTTCTTTTTAGTGATTATATGGTTAATGATTAATAGCGCAAGGCGTGCGTAGCGGCGTCAGCACCGCCGCAGGTGGTCGGAAAATTGGTGATTTGGGTAATTTGCCGCGGTTGCATTCCATTCCTAGCGGATGTTGCAGCTGCTTCTATAGCCAATATAATATCGTTGCAACAACGTTAGAGCGAATTGTTACAGGCAAGCATCAGGTTCAAGTCCTGAATTGCTCACTAGATTAGGGGTCACTGCTTGCATACCCGTAGCCTGACCGAGCCGGTGATTTATCACCGGCATTTTTTTATTCCTAATTGAAAATGGTTACTCGCAAAAAATTTATACCTTTGCAACGTCTCAGCAAATTTAGGGTAACGCTAATAATTTTCTACTATGACCATCCACAGGGAAGGAACCATGACCATAACGCTGACGCTGGCGGTGC
>JAITQP010000275.1 GCA_031288885.1 Prevotellaceae bacterium
AATAGGGCTAAGGGAGGGAATAAAAAACACCCTGTGAAAAATTAAACCGAAAAGCTTCTGAAGTTGATTACCCCGTTTTCGGGCGTATCAATGTCTGTTTCCCCATCGTAAATTACCTGTTTATCATCACCTTACAATCAATCCGGACAAATCGGAAGTTCAACTTCCGATTTGTCCGGTAGAGATTTGGGAATTTTAGTGGAGAATGAAAAATGGGTTAACGCGTAAATATTGGTAATTTTTTTTGAGCGTAACTCCCCGCTCGCCAACAAAACCCGTACTTTTTGCTGCCCATGTTTGTAAATCTAAGAATTTTCACGTAAGTTTGCCCGCTGAATTTAGGATTGAGTATATATATGGAACACGTAAAATGTTTGATAATCGGCAGCGGGCCGGCTGGCTACACGGCAGCCATCTACGCCTCGCGGGCCAACTTGCAGCCTGTTGTTTACGAGGGGCTCGCCCCGGGGGGGCAGCTGACCATGACGACGGATGTGGAAAATTTTTCGGGCTACCCCGAGGGCGTTAGCGGCACGGCAATGATGGAGGATATCCGCCGTCAGGCCCTGCGCTTTGGCGCGGATGTTCGTGCGGGGCTAATTGTAGAGGTTGACCTGTCGGAGCGCCCCTTTACGCTTACCACCGACGGCGGGCACACGCTTAAGGCCGATGTGCTGATAGCGGCCACGGGGGCAACAGCCAAGTACTTAGGCTTACCCTCCGAGGCCCTGTACATGGGTCAGGGCGTGTCGGCGTGCGCCACGTGCGACGGATTTTTTTACCGCAAGCAAGACGTGGCGGTGGTTGGCGGCGGCGACACCGCCTGCGAAGACGCGCTATACCTCTCCGGCTTGTGCCGCAAAGTCTACATGGTGGTGCGCCGCAGCGTGCTCAGGGCCTCAAAGGCCATGCAGGAGCGCGTGCTGGCAGCGCCAAATATCGAGGTGCTGTGGGAGCACCAAACCAAGGAAATACTTGGCGACGCCAACGGCGTGAACGCGGTGCTGCTGGTCAACGCCAAGGGCGAGGAGCGCACCATAGCGGTAACGGGCTTTTTTGTGGCAATAGGCCACCACCCCAACACGGAGCTGTTCAAAAAGTGGCTGAAGCTGGATGCGCAGGGCTACATTCTAACGGAAGGCAAGAGCACCGCAACCAACGTAGCGGGCGTATTTGCGTGCGGCGACGTGCAAGATCCTGTTTACCGTCAGGCTATTACGGCGGCCGGCTCGGGGTGTATGGCGGCCATTGACGCGGAACGGTTTCTGATGGAAAAAAGTTAAAAAAAGCAAATGCATTTTTTTTGTCGTGATTTCCCCAAAAATAGCTATCTTTGTCCGATTTTTCTATAATGCTTGTGGTAAAAAAATTACATATCAAAACGTGCGCGCTCTTGCTGGTGGCTTTAGCCGTGCTGGCTTCGTGCAATACGTTTGAGAAGCTGCTCAAGAATAGCGATTTTGCCCTGAAGTACCGAGAGGCAGGGCGCTACTACGACCTTGCCAAGTACGACAAGGCGGTGCTGCTGTACGAAAACGTCATGCCGTTCTACCGCAGCACGCGGCAGGAGGACACCATCAACATTCGCATTGCGCGCTGCTACTACAACCAGCGCGACTACGAAATGGCGCAGTACTACTACGAGTACTTTGGCCGCAGCTTTCCGCGAAGCGGCTTTATAGAGGAGGCGGAATTTATGCAGGGCATGTGCAGCTACAACTCGGCGCGCAAAGCGTCGTTAGACCAAACGGAGACCAACAGCGCCATTCAGGCCTTTAACCTCTACCTCTACAAGCACCCGCAGGGCGAAAAGGCGGTAGAGTGTCGCGAAAAAGTAGCGGAGCTACAGGACAGGCTCGCGGAAAAAGCGTTTCAGGGCGCAAAAACATACTACACCACAGAGCACTACAAGGCCGCCGTGGTGGCCTTGAAGAATTGCCTCAAAGCCTATCCGGAGTCGAAATACCGCGAGGACATGCTGTTTTTGATACTGAAGTCGAGCTACCTGCACGCGGAAAATAGCGTGACGGAGAAGCAGCGCGAGCGCTACCAGCTGACCATCGACGAATACTATAACCTGATGAGCGAATACCCAAATACGAAGTACAAAAACGAAGCGGAGCGAATGTACCAAGATTTGCTCAAAAACACAAAAGGGTAACCCGAACAACAGCCGTATAAGTGCACCACGTTGCATCCAAAACGGCGCTGGGTGAGAAAAGGCAGAATATAAAATACAAATACTAAAGAAGCTATGGATTTAAAGAAAGTAAGCGCGCCCCTTAATACCATTACCCGCGATATGGGCAAGCTGGACGTAACGGGCAACGTGTACGAGTCAATTGCCGTTATTTCAAAGCGTGCAAACCAAATTTCGGTGGAGATGAAGCAGGAGCTCAACGGCAAGCTGGAGGAGTTCTCCAGCTACACCGATACGCTGGAGGAGGTATTTGAAAATAAGGAGCAAATAGAAATCTCACGCTACTACGAAAAGCTTCCAAAGCCCACTCTCATTGCAACGCAAGAATTTTTGGAGAATAAAGTTTACTATCGTAAAACCGGAGAAGCCGCTATAAAGTAGCTTCCGCAAAGTTTTCATGGTAATTCTTTTAGTAAAGCAGCAGCGCGCAAAGTAAACGTGCCTTGCTGCTTTGCTGTATTATGTTAAATTAAAAATTTGTAAAATGACAACCTTAAATAATAAAAAAATAATATTAGGCGTAACAGGAAGCATTGCAGCGTACAAGGCTGCAACGCTGGTGCGCCTGCTGGTGAAGGAGGGGGCGGATGTAAAAGTAGTAATGACTAACGCTGCAAAGCAGTTTATCACGCCGCTCACCATGGCGACGCTCTCCAAGCATCCGGTGCAGGTGGAATTTTTTAACCCCGAAAACGGCGACTGGAATAGCCACGTAAAGCTGGGCTTATGGGCAGACCTGATGCTTATTGCTCCGGCCTCGGCCAACACCATCGGGAAAATGGCCTGCGGCATTGCCGACAACCTTTTGCTCACCACCTACCTCTCCGCCAGATGCCCCGTAGCCCTTGCGCCGGCCATGGATTTGGATATGTACGCCCACGTTGCCCAGCAGCAAAATTTGGCGCTGCTGCGGCTGCGCGGAGTGCACGTAGTAGAGCCGCCCTTTGGCGAGCTGGCAAGCGGCCTGCAGGGGCAAGGGCGCATGGAGGAGCCGGAGGAAATAGTGCGCTTTGTGCAAATGCTGCTGGAGAAAAAAGCCTGCCTGAGCGGCAAGCACTTTGTCGTTACCGCCGGCCCTACCTACGAAAACATAGACGCCGTGCGCTTTATCGGCAACAGCTCGTCCGGCAAGATGGGCTACGCCATTGCGGAGGAGCTGGCGTGTCGCGGCGCGCGGGTGACGCTCATATCGGGGCCGGTGCACATGGCGGTGCGGCGCCCGGGCATAACGCTCTGCAAGGTTGCGTCGGCAAAGGAGATGTATGAGGCGGCGGTGCGCTTCTTTCCGGACTCCGACGGCGCGATTATGGCCGCTGCGGTGGCCGACTTTACGCCGGAGAGCTGTGTTGAGGGTAAGCTGAAAAGGGGAAAAGATGCGCTCTCGATAACCCTCACGCCAACAAAGGACATTGCCGCCCACTTGGGGAGCATTAAGAAGGAAAATCAAACCTTGGTGGGCTTTGCGCTGGAGGTTGCCAACGAGCACGCCAACGCCCTGAAAAAGCTGCGGGAGAAAAACCTCGACATTATCGTCCTCAACTCTCTCAACGACCCCAACGCGGGCTTCAACTTTGATACCAACAAGGTTTGCATTATCGACAAAACCGGCAAGGAGGCCAGCTACGCGCTGAAGTCAAAGGTGGAGGTGGCAAAAGATATTGTGGACACCTTGAGCGAGTGGGCAGCGTAGAGAATTACGAATTAGGAATTACGAATTAGGAATTAGGAATGGCGTTGTTGCAACGGCAGGCGGCGCCGTCCCGTAGGGACGGAGAGAAGCGGGGAGCGTGCCGGTTCACAAATTGTCCGTAGGACAATAATATCAATAGAAAACCATGCCCCCTTTATACCACCATTAGCCCGTAGGGCTTTAATTTGTTGGAACGGAAAAATCCGGCTCAAATCCGGTAATTTGCCGTGGTTGCTTTCACATTCCGTTAGGAATGTTGCAGATGCTTCTATAGTCAATAAAACATCGTTGTAACAACGTCATTAACGATTAAAAAAAGGAATGGTAAATGCTGTAGCGTCATATTTTTTTAAAAACAGCAGGAGGCAGCTCCTGCTCGCCGCTGTGCTGTGCGCAGGCGCGGCGTTGCAGGCGCAGACTATTCGCTGCAACGTAACGCTGAACACCCAAAAAGTGCAGAGCACCAACCGCGCGCTGTTTGAAACGCTCAAAACGGAAGTTGACAACTTCCTCAACAGCCGCGCGTGGACAAACCACACCTACCAGCAGGTGGAGCGCGTAGAGTGCAACTTTATCATTACGCTCAACGAGCAGGTGAACGAGAGCGATTTTAAGGGAACGCTCCAAATACAGGCGCAGCGTCCCGTGTACGGAAGCATTTACAATAGCCCCACCATTAGTACGGTTGATAACGACTTTGAGTTTTCGTACAAGGAAAATGAAATTCTGGACTTCAGCGAAAACATGCACTCCTCCAACCTCACCTCCATGCTGGCCTACTGGGTTTACGTTGTGCTGGGGTTGGACTACGACACGTTTTCGCCAAACGGCGGCACGGAGTGGTTTGGCAAAGCGGAGCAGATAGCGCAGAATGCGCAGAGCGAAACCATGTCGGGCTGGGCGTCGTCGTCGGGGATGAACCGCAAAAACCGCTACTGGCTGGTCGAAAACATTTTGGGCAGCAGGTACGCGCGCGAGCGCAAAGCCTACTACACCTACCACCGGCTGGGGCTGGACGTAATGAGCGAAAAGCCCGAGGAGGGGCGCAAGCAGGTGATGCTGGCCTTGCAGGAAATGCAAAAGCTCTATCAGGAAAAGCCGGACAACACCCTCTACTTTTACACCATATTCTTTGATACCAAAGCAGATGAAATTGTGAACATCTTTTCGGAGGCCACGCCCGCCGAAAAGCAAGCCGCATACCAGCTGCTATCCACCATAAATAACGTCAATGACCCACATTATAAGAAGTTGAAATAGCTATGCTGCAGTCGCTGATTATAGAAAACTACGCCTTGATAGATAAGCTGGAAATTAATTTCAGGGAGGGATTGAATATCGTTACCGGCGAGACCGGCGCGGGGAAGTCCATTTTGCTTGGCGCGATAGGCTTGCTCTTGGGTCAGCGTGCCGACGTTGCGGCGCTAAAGGACAAGGAGCGCAGCTGCGTGGTGGAGGGCGCGTTTGTGGATACAAACCGCGATGTGGAGCCGCTGTTTGCGGCAAACGACCTTGACTTTAGCAGCAACGTTACCGTTCGCCGCGTAATCAGCCCCAACGGAAAGTCGCGCGCGTTTATCAACGACCAGCCCGTAACGCTGGCCGCGCTGAAGGATATTGGGGAAAGCTTGGTGGACGTCCACTCGCAGCACCAGAACATGCTGCTGCAGAGTGCGGCGTTTCAGCTCAAGGTGGTAGACCTGCTGGCCGACAGCAAAAAGCTACAGGACGACTACAAAGCGGCGTTTGCCAAGCTGAGGCAGGTGGCGCGGCGGCTCTCCGAGCTGGAGGAGCAGGCGCGCCTCTCCCAAAAGGAGGTCGACTACCTCACCCACCTGTTCAACGAGCTAACGGCGGCGAGCCTGCAGGAGGGCGAGCAGGCGGACTTGGAGAATGAGCAGCAGCAGCTCACCCACGCCGAGGAAATAAAGCTGACGTTTACGCGCGTGGCGGCCCTGCTCTCGTCGGAGGAAGCCTGCGCCACCAAAATGCTGCGCGAGGCGGGCGCAATGCTCGAAAAAATGGGCGGCGTTTTTACGCGGGCTGAGCCGCTGGCGGAGCGCCTGCAAAGCAGCCTGATTGAGGTGCGAGACGTGGCGCGCGACGTAGAGGCTATTGCCGAAAGCACGGAGGTAAACGTGGAGCGCCTTGCGGAGGTAAACGAGCGCCTTGACCTGATTTACGCCCTGCAAAAGAAGCACCACGTGGGCACGGTGGAGGAGCTGATTGCGGTGCGCGAGCAGCTGGGGCAAAAGGTGAGCTTGGTGGAGAATATGGACGAGCAGCTGGCGGCGCTGCGCAAGGAGCGCGACGCCCTGAGCGATGAGGCAAAAAAGCTCGCGGAGGCGCTAAGCAAGGCGCGGCGCAAGGTTTTCCCCGCCGTTGAGTCGCACGTGGTGAACATGCTGCGGGAGCTGGGGATGCCCAGCGCCGCAATGCAGGTAGAGCACGTGGAGCTGCCGGAGCTGTCCGCCACCGGAAAGGATGAAATCCGATTCCTATTCTCGGCAAACAAGGGGATGCCGCCGCAGGACATTGCCCGCATTGCCTCGGGCGGCGAAATATCGAGGCTCATGCTAAGCCTCAAATCGCTGGTGGCGTGGACGGGCAACCTCCCCACCATCATTTTTGACGAAATAGACACCGGCGTTTCGGGCGAAGTGGCCGACAGAATGGGGATAATTATAAGCGAGCTGGGAAAATCTATTCAGGTGGTCAACATTACCCACCTGCCGCAGATAGCCAGCAAGGGGCAAACGCACTTCCTTGTGTACAAGGTGGAGACAACCTCCGGCACCACCACCGCCATCCGGCAGCTGTCCGACAGCGAAAGGGTTACGGAGATAGCAAAAATGCTCAGCGGGCAGTCGCTCAGCGAAGCCGCCATTAAAAATGCAAAGGAGCTGCTGGGGAGGAATTAGGAATTACGAATTAGGAATTACGAATTAGGAATTAGGAATTACGAATTAGGAATTAGGAATTACGAATTAGGAATGGCGTTGTTGTAGTACTGTCTGCCCCCGTCCTCATCATTTCGCCAACCCCCGTCCATCATTCCGCCTACCCCCGTCACTCCGCCCACTCCCGTCATTTCGAGCGTAGCGAGAAATCTCCTCGCACACAGCCGTCCCGCCTGTTCCGTCGCACGCTTCGCGTCATTGCGAGCGAAGCGAAGCAATCCAGAAATACGGGCAAGGCAATGCAAAGCGTGTATCCATGCGACGCGTAGGGGCGGGTTTCAAACCCACCCACGTATTTTCCAAAAAAAACAACCCTAACAGGGTTTTGAAAGCCTGTTAGGGTTGGATTTTTGCATTAGCTTACAAAGGGTAGGAGGAGAGCCGTAGGAAAAGCTAAGGCAAAACCACGCGGAAGCCAAGGTCGTAGTCGCGGTAGTTGGGGTCGTCGTAGGTGCAGGCAGCAACGCGAGGCCAGCCACTGGCGACATCGCGGGTCCAGCTGCCGCCGCGCACCACGCGGTAAGCGCCGCTATTCTCGCTCTCCCAGCACCACTCCCACACGTTGCCCGACATATCGTGAATACCCAATCCGTTCGGCTTCAGCAGCCCTACTGGGTGCGTAGTGCCGTTAGCAAAGGCCGGGCTGGGGTTTGTTGCGTTCCACCCCACCTCCTGAAG
>JAITQP010000305.1 GCA_031288885.1 Prevotellaceae bacterium
AAAGACCTCACGGGCGCCGTTTCTACGGTAGATACAAAGGCTATCACGGCGCAATCCAACTCCTCCGTGAGCCGCGCGCTGGAGGGCGCGGTGGCCGGCGTGCAGGTGTCGGCTATGGAAGGGCAGCCGGGCGTGGACATGAAAATTCGGGTGCGCGGCTTAGGTAGCACCAACGAGGCCAGCTCTTACGCCTTGGTGGTGATTGACGGCGTGCCTGCGCAGATTGACAATGCGCTGGCAAGCATTAACCCCAACGATATTGCCAACATGACGGTGCTGAAGGACGCAGCCTCCACCGCCCTGTACGGCGCGCGCGGCGCGAATGGCGTGGTGCTGATTACCACCAAAAAAGGCTCCGGCAGCGGGAAACCCAAAGTGACGGTGGATGCACGCTGGGGCATAAACACCATGAGCAACAATATGCCCGACTTGGTGCGCGACCCCGCCGCCATCTACGAGCACATGTGGCAGCTAAACTACAACACCTACCGCTATGCGGACGGCAAGCCATATCAAAACAATGATTTTACTATCAATATAGCAACCCCTATGCACACGCATGAGGAAGCCGCCCTGTTCGCCAGCCAGCACTTGTTCGACTACTCGGGAAACAGCGCCGCTTTTGGACGAAATGATCTGGGCAACTGGATGCTGTACGAATTTCCCGGTTGGAACGATCCCTCCAACTACCAAATGACGGGAAGCGAGGGTACCAATACCCAATCGGCCACCATGCAGAAGAGCTTTCTGGTGGGTACGGACGGAAAGCTAAATCCTGCGGCAAAGCTCCGCTATAACGACACCTACTACGACAACCTGCTGAAAAGCCGCCTGCGCAAGGAGTACAACATTTCGGTGGGCGGCGGCAGCGATAAGATGGACTACCACATATCCGCAGGCTACCTTTCGGATCCCTCCTACTTAGAGATTTCGGGCTTTGACCGCTATACGGGGCGCGCCGTGGTAAACGGAAATGTGACCAAGTGGCTGAAAGTGGGCGCCAACGTCAGCTACACGCACCGTATAACCACGGGACAGACCAGCCGCGACGATAGCGGTACAAATCTGAGAGGACCCACAGGCGATGCACAGGAAAACATCTTTTCAGTTGTGAACGGCACGCTGCCTATCGTACAGCTGTACGCCCACGATGCAAACGGCGACTACATCTACAAAGCCGACGGCACGAAAAAGGGTAACAACGCAGACGGTAAGGAGCAGTGGCTGGGGCTAACCTCGGGGGGCGTTAACACGGGCGGCGATGTGCTGGAGCGCATGGCGTTGGATAAATCCGAAGTCCTTTCGCACGACCTGACCGCCAGAACGTATGCCGATGTGAAGTTTCTAAACGACTTCACGTTTACGACAAATTTAGCTACAGACGCCACCTTTGCGCGCCTCACCAACTACCGGAACGCTGAGGGCGGTCGTGCTGCCAACATAGGCAGCCTGAACAAGCAAAACGGTACTTTTGTCAACTTCAACACGCAGCAGCTGCTGAACTACAGCCACGACTTCGACAAGCACCATGTAGATGCGCTGGCGGGGCATGAGTACAACCAGTACACGAATGAGTATATGAAATATACCTCCTCTTACGAGCTGGTTTCCGGATATATTGCCTATGCCAACTTCGTAGGGCGCTATAATCCGGGCGGCACGAGGTTTAGCGGCCCGGGCGGCGACATGTCAAAGCTGGCGATGGAAAGCTACTTAGGGCGCGCCAACTACATCTACGACGGTAAGTACTACGCCAGCGCATCGCTTCGCCGCGACGGATCCTCCAAGTTCAAGTACGCCGAAGACCGCTGGGGTACCTTCTGGAGCATCGGCGGTGGATGGCGCATCTCAAGCGAAGAATTCATGCAGCCCACCGCGAGCTGGTTAAACAACCTGAAGGTGCGCGCCAGCTACGGCGTAATCGGCAACCAAAACGGCATCGGGACGTATGGCGGATACCAAAAGTGGAACTACGGCGCAGTATACCAGCAAAGAAGTGACGGAGCGGGCGTACCGGAATCCCTTACGGTGAGCCCAGACGCATTTGTCAACGAACATCTAACGTGGGAAAATGTACACACTACCGACATCGGGGTTGAGTTTGACCTGCTCAACCGCGTGCACGGAACATTCGATTGGTACAACCGCGAAACCGTAAATGCGTTCTACGCTAATACCCTATCGTTTGCTGCAGAGGCGTTTGCCGGAACCACCTCCCTCACCATGGACAACGCCGCGATACGCAACCGCGGGTTTGAGGTGGACTTGAACGTAGATATTATCCGTACAAAAGACATCTACTGGTCTATTGGCCTCAACGGCACCCACTACAATACTATCCTGACCACGCTACCGGCGGGGCAAGGTAGCGACGAGCTGGGAGGCAACAAGCAGGACAATACCGAATACTTGTGCTACCTGCGAGGCGAAGGGAAGCCCTACTACAACGTTTACATGTACAAGTACGAAGGCCCCGACCCGAGCACCGGCGTGCCGCTGTATCGCCACACGGTAACGGAAAAGGATATTGAGGCCGGCTACTTTACGGAGCACAGCGCGGGCGACGTTATCAAAACCGCCAACTACACAAGGGTAACGCCGGCTGACCGCGTGGAGCTTGGCGACGCTCTACCTGACTGGATTGGCGGCGTCAGCACAACGTTCCGCTACAAGGACTTTGACCTAAGCGCCGTGCTGAGCTACCAGCTTGGCGGGCTATACCATCATCGGGAAATGATTTACTTGTACGAATCGGACTTCGGTCGCGACGCTGCAAGGCCCATTGCTGCCGACCTTATCGGCAACACGTGGACGCCGGAAAACACGGGCGCCAAATTCCCCATAGCCGTGCATAATAAGAACAATGCCGGCGCGTATGGTATTGCTGTTGGCAGCGGCCCCCAGCAAACGACAGACCTCACGCTTTTTGGCGCATCTTACTTCTGCATAAAAAACATTACCGTTGGGTATAACCTGCCGGAAGCTTGGGGCAGCAAAGTTGGCCTGAGCAGCCTGCGGGTATACGTATCGGCGGACAACCTTTACATGAAGAGCGAGTATAAAGGTATTGACCCGCGCATGTCGTTAACCGGAGGCAATGATGTTCTGCAGTTTACTTACCCGTACTTGAGGGTATTTAACTTGGGTGTAACCCTTAATTTTTAACCATTTAAATAATATTGAAGTATGAAAACATATCTTACCATCATATCGTTTGCCCTGCTGGCCGCCCTCGCATCGTGTGCAGAGAAGCTGGAGCTGGAGCCGGCTAATGCTATCAGCACAGAGCAAATAAGGGAAATTCTCGCTTCGGGCGACGAGGAAAAAATAGATTTAGTAATAGGCGGCATAGCCAACAGTCTTCCGCTTGAAATCCACAAGGTGCTTACTCACGGCGGTCAAGCCGATGCACGCGTTAACAGCCCCCTGCGCCTACAGTACGTCAATAGCCTGCTGGGGTATGACATTGTATGCGGCGATGCGTCTATAAAAGGTTATGGGGTTGAAGCCTATACTTCGCATAGCACGCGCGGAAGCGCCTCCTCCTCCACCCAGAATGAACCTTACTGGGTGTACGGCTGGAAATGTATTGTTGCGGCCAACAAGCTGCTATACTACATGCCCGAAGCGGTGGATAACGCCAAGGTGAAGGACTACAAGGCACGCGCGCTGACGCTCCGCGCCTACGGGTATAGCTTCCTGATGGAAAACTACCGCGGCGCCTACACCGAAGGCGGCGCGGGCTTGATGATCTACGACAAAATGGGAGAAGGCACCTACAAACCCTACAGCACGGCTAAGGAAACCTACGACTTTATTAAGCAAGACCTTGCCGAAGCCACACGCTTGTTTGCCGAGGCGGGAATAGGGGAAGCCAAAGATGGCTATACAGCCGATATCAAGGATATTGATTTGGGCGTTGCCAACTTCGTGCTGGCGCGCGTATCCCTACTCACCGGCGACTATACGACAGCTATTTCGGCCTGCAGCTCTATTTTGACCAAATACCCCAACCTCATTGCACGGGAGTACTACGGCGGCAAAAACATCAGCCCAGCGGCAGATCCTTATGCAGATCCTTACTTTGAGGCAGAATCCAACGCTTTTCTGCTATTTAGCCACAATCCGGAGGTGATTTTCGGCTTCGAGGGCGTGTCGGACTACCGCAACGTAGCTTTTGAATGGCTGAATGTTTTCGGGACAGGCTATGGCGGCGCCAGCGGCAACTATGGGCGTATTGTCAGCACCCTGTACGACGCTATTCCCGCTGCAGACGTTCGCAAAGGCATTTTTCTGGATGGTACCACTACTTTCCCAGCTCACGTGTATCCAACATCCCCTGAGGTTACCATGGCGGTGCCTACGTACAGCAACCTGAAGTTTGCCGCCACCCATGTAAATGGAGCGAGCGATCGCGTGGCGCTCAGCACGTTTGACGTTTGCTACATGCGAGCTTCGGAGGCGCTGCTGATGAAAGCCGAAGCGGAGGCCAAAAGCGGCGGCGAGGCAGCCGCCAAAGCCACCCTCAACACGCTGCTGGCCGCCCGCACCAAGGCCGGTGAAACGTCGCTAACGTGCGACAGCTACGGGGCGTCCGGTAGCGTCCTTGACTTAGTGAAGCTGCAATGGCGCATCGAAATGTGGGGCGAAAACGGGCTGGAGTACTACAATAACAAGCGCTGGGGAGTCTCCGTAACCCGCAACCCCGCAACCAGCAACCACTGGGATAACAGTACCATTAGCGTGGGGAATATGACGCTGGAAATTCCGGCCAATGAAACGCTTTACAATCCAAATCTATAATTGAGACCTAAAAAAACCGGACTGAAGGTTTACCCTTCAGCCGGTTTTTTTGCTGACAGCACATTTTCACTTCATTCACAAGGCATGGATAGACGCACATTCGTTAAAAGCACACTACTACTGGGGGGAGCTGCCGCTTTTCCCTCTTTGCGTATATACGGCAAGGGGCTTGTTACCGCCCCGCCGGACGCGTATGATGTTTTCCGCGCGCCGGACGCGTCCTACCACCCCTTTGTGCGGTGGTGGTGGAACGGGAACAAGGTGCGCCCGAGCGAGCTGGTGCGCGAGCTGCGCCTGCTCAAGGAGGCGGGTATCGGCGGCGTGGAAATTAACCCCGTAAAGTTTCCGGGCGACACGGACGATCTGGGAATAGCATCCTTAGAGTGGCTCAGCGACGAGTGGATAGACATGCTGAAGGTCGCCTTTGACGAGTGCAAGCGGCTCGGGCTGACGTGCGATTTGATTGTCGGCTCGGGGTGGCCCTTTGGGGGGATGTTTCTGGAGGGCGACGAGCGCGCGCAGATGATGGTTATCGGGGTGAAAAAGCTACAGGGGCCTATGCGGTACGAGACCTCCGTGTTCAACCTGCTAAGGGAGGCCGATCCTGCTATTCAGGAGCCCTACGCTGGCCGTACGGCGCACTTGGTCGCGCTCAAGCTGGTCGAAAACCCGCTAACGCGCTTGGAGGGGATTACAGATATCTCCGAAAAAATAAGCGACGACAACATTTACGTAGATATTCCGGCGGGCAGCTACGCGCTGTACGCGCTTGTGCGGATGGACTCGTTCGGGAGCGTCATCAACGGCGCGCCCGGCTCCGACGGGCCTGCGCTAAACCACCTAAACCGCGCAGCCGTTGAAAAATACCTTACGCACATGTCGGATGCAATAGCGCGGCGGATAGGCAGCCCGCTTTCGGAGCACATGCGCGCGTTTTTTGTAGACGGCTGGGAGCTCGACGGCGCAAACTGGATTAGCGATATGCCGGAGGTGTTTAAGCGCCGCAACGGCTACGACATTATGCCCTACCTGCCGCTCACCATGTACAAGATGGGCGGCATGGGCAGCGTTGCGGACTACCGCTACGGGGCGGATATGTCGCCCGAGCTGCGGGACATGTTCAACCGGATGCACTACGACGTGGAGGTTACGGAGGCGGAAATGTTTCGCGACCGCTTTTGCCTGCCGTTTGCCGAGTGGTGCCGCAGGCAGCACGTCCTTTCGCGCGTGCAGGCCTACGGGCGTGGTTTTTTTCCGCTCGAGAGCAGCATGTACGTGGATATTCCCGAAGGGGAGTCGTGGACTACCAACTGGCTACAACACCGCATAGGCGAGGAAATGTCGAACGAGGACTACCGCCGCGGGCGCGCCTACACAATGGTCAACAAGTATGTGACCTCCGCGGCGCACCTTACGGGCAAACGCTTGGTGAGCAACGAAGAGATGACCAACACGTACCGCGTGTTCAACATGACGCTGGAGTTTTTGAAGCTTGGCTGCGACCAAAACACCATAGTGGGCATTACGCACTCCGTGCTGCACGGCTTCAGCTACTCTCCGCCCGAAGCGCCCTTCCCCGGGTGGATCCGCTACGGCGCGTACTACAACGAAAACAACAACTGGTGGCCTTACTTCCGCTACTTCAACGAGTACCGCGCGCGCGTGTGCTCCATTGTGCAAAACGCGGACATGTACACCGACGTCGCCGTGCTGCCTCCGCTTGGCGACCAGTGGAGTACGCTTGGAATGCAAAACGAGCCTTTTCCGGCGGTAATCACCGCGCCCTACCAAAGCCTCCTTTGGGAAGCTATGAACAAAAACGGCAACGGCGTGGATTACGTCTCGGAGCCAATCATCCGCGAGGCAAAAGTGTCGAAAGGGTGGCTGCACTGCGGCAAAAGAAAGTACAGCAGCCTTTTTTTGATAGAAACAGAGCGCATAGACCCCGATACGCTTGCGGTGCTGCACAAGTTTGTCGCTGCGGGAGGCAAGGTTTTTTGCATAGAAAAATATCCGTCGCAGTCGCTGGGGTGGAATAGCCACGCGGCGCGCGACGAGGAAGTTCGGCGGTGGGTGGAAAAGCTGAAAGCTTTCCCCAACCGCTTCGTCCTGCTCCGAAAGCCGGACGACAACGATTTTGTGAGGTGGTATCCCGCCGTGCAGCGCGACTACGGCGTAACGCCGTTTGTCACGATAGCCGACCCTAACCCCTACGTGATGGTAAACCGCTACCTGCGCGACGACAGCACGGAGGTGTTCTTTTTCATCAACTCCCACCTCCACAACGACTACCGTACAACGGTAACTTTCCCGCCAACAACCGTAGCGGGCAAATACCCATGGGTGTGGGATTTGGATACGGGCAAGCGCTACCGGATTGAGCTTGACCGGCAGGGGGCTTTCGGAATGTACCTTGGGCCGGTCGATTCGCGCGTCATTGTGTTTGACCGTGAAGCGAAAGGCGCGCCGTGGCGCCCGCTGCCGGTAACGGGCGACAAGCTACAAACGCTGGAGGGCTGGGACGTGGAGCTGCGCCACAGCATCGAAAAAACGCAGGAAACCACGCGGATGGAAAAACCTACAGACCTTAAAGACACAAAATACGTGCACTTTACGGGAACGGCTGTTTACCGGAAAACAATAACCGTGCCCGACCCGGAGGGCGCAACGCTCAATCTGGGGAAAGTGTACGGCTTATCGGAGGTGAAAATCAACGGGGTAGACTGCGGCGTTACGTGGTACGGCAACCGCCTGTACGACGTTTCCGGCAAGCTGCGCGCAGGCAAAAACGAGGTGGAAATACACGTGGTTACCACCATGGGCAACTATATGAAGACGCTAACAGGCAACAAGGTGGCGCAACGCTGGGTTAACCGCCCGGGTCGCCCACAGCCAATTCAGTCAATGGGGCTGGTGGGACCGGTTACGCTATATCAATCCAACATCAACAATAATACAACCCTATGAACAGGCGAACGTTCATTGTTCAAAGCGCGCTGCTGACGGGAGGAATGATAATCCTCCCCTCGCTGCGCGTGCGCGGAGCAAATCCCGTCAACGCCGAAAAGCTAACTCCCTACGACCTCTTCAAAAATCCGGACGCCGTTTACCGCCCCTTTGTGCGGTGGTGGTGGAACGGAAACCGTGTGCAACCCCGCGAGCTGATACGCGAGCTGCAGGTGCTGAAGGAGGCCGGCGTCGGCGGCGTGGAAATCAACCCCGTGAAGTTTCCCGGGGATACGGACGATTTGGGGATAGCACCCTTAGAGTGGCTCAGCGGCGAGTGGATAGACATGCTGAAGGCGACCTTTGACGAGGCAAAGAGGCTGGGCTTGACCTGCGACCTTATTGTGGGCTCCGGCTGGCCCTTTGGCGGCGAGTTTCTGAAGAGCGAAGAGCGCGGGCAGGTCATGGTTATCGGCGTAACAAAGCTCGAGGGGCCTATGACGTACGAAACGTCCGTATTCAACCTCCTGAAGGAGTCCGACCCGCGCATTAGCGCGCCCTACAGCGGACGCACTCCAGAGCTGCTTTCGCTCCGCCTTGCCCCCGATCCCATCGGCCGCTTAGAGGAGGAAATCAACCTCTCCGACCTGCTGAAAGAGGGTCGCGAAATGCTGCAAATCCGCATTCCCAAGGGGAAGCACGCCCTCTACTCGCTGGTGAGAATTAGCGCATTTGGCGGCGTTATCAACGGCGCACCCGGCGCCGACGGGCCTACGCTAAATCATTTGGACAGAAAGGCGGTGGAGAAGTACCTAAATCACATGTCGAGCGCCATTGAGGGGCGTATCGGGTCGCTTTCGGGCTACGTCCGCGCGCTCTTTACCGACAGCATGGAGCTGGAGGGCGCCAACTGGACAGACGATATGGCGGAAACGTTTGCTGCGCGACGCGGGTACGACGTTATGCCCTTTTTACCCTACCTCATGTTCAAGACCGAGGGTATGGGCAACGTGTCCGACTATAACTACGGCGTGGGTATGTCGCCCGAATTTAAGGATATGGTTGAGCGAATGCGCTTCGATATGGAAATAACCAAGGCGGAGCTGTTTCTGGAGCGTTTCACAAAAACGTACGTTGATTGGTGCCACCGGCTGAACGTCAAATCGCGCGCACAGGCCTACGGTCGCGGCTTCTTCCCGCTCGAAACGAGCATGGCGCACGACATCCCCGAAGGGGAATCGTGGACAACCAACTGGCTGCAACACCGCATAGGCGAGGAAATGTCGAACGAAGACTACCGCCGCGGACGCTCCTACACAATGGTCAACAAGTATGTTTCGTCGGCCGCCCACCTCGCGGGTAAGCGCCTTGTCAGCGCCGAGGAGATGACCAACACCTACCGCGTGTTCAACATGACCCTCGAATTTCTGAAAGTCGGCTGCGACATGAACGCTATTGCGGGTATCACGCATTCCGTCTTCCACGGCTTCAACTACTCTCCGCCCGAAGCGCCTTTCCCCGGATGGATCCGCTACGGCGCGTACTACAACGAAAAAAACAACTGGTGGCCCTACTTTAAGCACGTTAACGACTACCGCGCGCGCATATCGTCCATGCTGCAGCATGCCGATATGTACGCTGATATTGCCATTTTGCCGCCCGTGAATGACATGTGGACGACTATCGGCATGCAAAACGAGCCGTTCCCCTCCACCACCAACGCGCCCTACATGAGCCTGCTGTGGGAGGCCATGCACAAAATGGGCAACGGCGCCGACTACGTATCCGAAACCATTATTGCAGATGCGGCTGTCGCAAAGGGCTGGCTAAGCTACGGCAGGCGAAAGTACAACACCCTTTTCCTCGTCGAAACGGAGCGCGTGTACCCCGCTACGCTTGCCCGGCTGTACGATTTTGTCGCCTCGGGCGGGCGGGTGTTCTGCCTCGAAAAATATCCCTCCAAATCGCTCGGCTGGAAAGACCACGAGCGCAACGACCGCGAGGTGGCCGAGTGGGTGAAAAAGCTGCGCGCTTTCCCCGAGCGTTTTGCGCTGCTCGCAAAGCCGGAGGACAACGATTTCATGGCTTGGTATCCCGCCGTCCAGCAAAAATACGACCTGACGCCGTTTGCCAGCGTGGAAAATCCCAACCCCTACGTGATGGTCAACCGCTACATCCGCGACGACGGGTCGGAGTTTTTCTTCTTTGTCAACTCCTCCCTGAACAGGGAGCACCTCACCTCCGTCCGCTTTCCGAAAGAGGTAACCTCCCGTCGCTACGGCTGGATATGGGATCCTACAGACGGCAGGCGTTACCGCTTTTATCCGGACAAAGACGGCTCATACCTGCTGTACCTTGGACCTGCGGACTCGCGTATCGTTGTGTTCGACGGCGCAAAAGAGGGTGAGGCGTGGAATCCGCTCCCCGTGCGCGGCGCCAACAGCCGCACGCTGGAGGGCTGGGACGTGGAGTTGCGCCACAGCTGCAAGGACGCTACCGAAAAAACGCACTTTTTCGTGCTCGATGACCTCAAGAACACCCCCTACGTCGATTTCACGGGAACGGTTGTTTACGCGCGAAAGTTTCACGTTGCTGCCCTGCCGTCGCGCCGCACGGTGCTGAATTTAGGCAAAGTGTGGGGAGTAGCCGAGGTAAGCCTCAACGGCAAAAGCTGCGGCGTGAGCTGGTACGGCAACCGCCTGTTCGACCTTTCGGGAAAGCTGAAAGCCGGCGAAAACGAGCTGGAGGTAAAAGTAATCACCACCATGGGCAACTACGTTCAGACGCTGAAAGACGAAAACAAAATTGCCGCTAAGTGGACGGCGCGCCCGGGAAGAGCGCCTCAGCCCAAGCAGTCGATGGGAATGGGCGGCCCGGTAGTGCTCTACGAAGCTGAGTAGCACATATTCTAAGTAATCAAAATAAGTAACCACCAAATTTTTAATGAACAATGTACAAAAAAACTTTTTTACTATGCTTGTTCGGCGCATGCTGCATGATGCAGGTTGCCGCCGGCGAGTATAACGCTTCGCTGTTCGGGATTAAATCGAACGGTACGACGCTCAACACGCGCTCCATTCAGAAAGCTATCGACCACATCAGCGAGAACGGCGGCGGAACGCTTCACTTTTACGTCGGGCGCTACCTGACGGGAACAATTACCCTGAAGTCAAATGTGACTATCCACCTGCACGAGGGCGCCATCCTGTTAGGCTCAACAAATCCCTACGATTACGAGCAAGTTGCACATAACCTCACGTTCATTGGGGCGTATCGCGCCGAAAATATCGCCGTCATCGGGCAGGGCGTTATTGATGGGCAGGGGCGCGAGCTTGCCTACAACTTTCTGGATCAGCAGCAAAAAGGCATCATCAAGGGCAGCACCACCTACGACCGCGCCGGCGTTCGCTCCAAAGGCGTGTACCTGCGCGAGTGTAAGAATGTAACGTTCCGTGGCGTTACCGTCAAGAACGGCGCCGACTGGACGTTCGTACCCGACCAGTGCGAAGATATGCTCGTCGACAGCGTCGCGGTCATCGGGCATGCTTTCTGGAACAATGATGGGATAGACATCGTGGACTGCAAGAACTTCAAGCTGCTGCATTCGTTTGTTGACGCCGCAGATGACGCCATCTGTTTCAAATCGCACGACGCTAATGCGGCAAGCGACAATGTTGAGGTGCGCAGCTGCGTAGCTCGTTCGAGCGCCAGCGCCATTAAGTTCGGCACCGTTTCTGCCGGCGGGTACAAAAATATCCGCATCATCAACAACAAGGTGTACAATACGCACCGCTCTGCCATCACCATTGCCATTCCCGACGGCGGCTACGCCGAAAATATCCTCATTGATAGCCTCTACGCCTACAACACCAGCAACGCAATTTACCTGCGCATAGGCGCTCGCAACACAAGCCGCCCCGTAGGTACGCTGAAAAACGTTACCATACAAAACCTGTACTGCGAAATCCCCGAAGCCAAAGCCGACGCAGCCTACCCCTACGAAGGCCCGATAGAGGATAACCCGCGCAACATCTCGCCTGCAAGCATCGTAGGGCTTGCCGGCGGGCACAATATAGAAAACGTCACCCTGCGCAACATCACGCTCGTTTACCCGGGAGGCGGCTCCCCATACTACGCCCATCGCGGGCTAAGCCCTGCCGAGCTGGATTCCATCCCCGAAATGCCGCGCTCGTATCCCGAATTCTCACAGTTCGTAGAGCTTCCGGCGTGGGCTTTCTGGGTGCGGCATGCAAAGAATGTCATCTTTGAAAATATTACGCTCAAAGCCAAAGCGTACGACTACCGTCCCGCCATTGTTATTCAGGAATCCGACGGCATAACGCTGAGAAACGTGCTCTACGACGAGCCTGACAAAAGAAAAAAACAGCTACATACCTACAAAACAACAAACATTGTACAAGAATAACTTAAAAACAAACAAATCATGACAAGAAATATCGCTAAAATACTTACGCTTGGCGCTGCGCTGCTGACCGGATGGCAGCTCTCGGCAAAAGATTACGACGTGCAGGAGTTTGGCGCTGTTGGCGACGGGGTTTTTCTGAACAGCTGCGTCATCCAGCACGCTATTGACTACGTCCATGCCCACGGGGGCGGGCGGCTGGTCTTCTCCCCGGGCACGTACGTCACCGGCAGCATTTACCTGAAGTCGAACGTAACGCTCCACATTGAACAGGGTGCAACGCTGCTGGGCTCAACCAACCCGTGGGATTACGTGAAAGACCCTTACGTAGGATGGAATGCAATGATTTTTGCCATTAAGCAGGAAAATGTCGGCATCACGGGAAAAGGCGTCATTAACGGGCGCGGATTTACCACCGCCAACAATATGATAAAGTATATCCAGAAAGGGCTGTACAGCGACCCGCTGAGAAACGACCGCCCGGGCGAAACCAACCGTCCGGAGAACATCCACTTCCGCGAATGTACGCACGTGCTTATACAGGATATTACGCTGAAAGACCCCGCCAGCTGGAACCAAACCTACGACCAGTGCCGCAACTTGCTGGTGGAGCGCATCTACGTGGACAGCAAATCCTACTGGAACAACGACGGAATTGACATTGTGGACTGCGACAGCGTAACCATCAAAGACTCTTTTTTTGACGCTGCCGACGATGCAATTTGCTTCAAGTCGCACGACGCCAGCTCCATTTGCCAGAATGTGGTGGTAGATAACTGCACCGGACGTTCGAGCGCCAGCGGGTTGAAGTTCGGAACAGCCTCACGGGGCGGATTTCGCAACTTCAAAATCACCAACCTCACGATTTTCGACACGTTCCGTTCGGCTATTACCTTCGCAGCGGTGGACGGCGGGCAGATTGAAAATATCACGGTAGATGGCGTGCGGTCTATCAACACCGGCAACGTGTTTTACCTCCGCATCGGCGACCGGTGGAGCAGCGGCAAAACACCCACGCTCAAAAACGTCGCCATTCGCAACGTTTACGCCGAGGTGCCCTTCACCAAACCCGACGCCGGCTACAGCTACGAGGGGCCTGTGGAGGATAATCCACGCAACATTTCGCCGGCAAGCATTGTTGGGCTGCCCAACAAGCGGATTGAGAACATTACCCTCGAAAACATCAAAATGGTGTACCCGGGGCGCGGCGACAGCCTTTACGCCAAAGTCGGGTTAGCTGCCGGCGAGCTGGATGCTATCCCCGAAATGGAAAAAAGCTACCCGGAGTTTTCACAGTTCAAGGAGCTTCCGGCGTGGGGGCTTTACGTTCGCCATGCCGACAACATACAGCTCAAAAACGTTTCTTTCAAAGCGCAAAATGCGGACTACCGCCCTGCCGTTGTGCTCGACGACGTGAACGGCGCCACGTTCAGCGGCGTTGCGTTCAGCGAGCCCAGTGCACGGAAGAAGCAGCAGATTTTCCCCTATAAATCATCAAGTATTCACGTAAAATAATCCGTTTAATAGAATGAAAAAGTTTATGCTTTCCCTGCTGTTGGCAGCATGTGCGCTAACCCTCGCGGCGCAAACAGAGTATAAAGCGTCGCTATTTGGCTGCATGTCCGACGGCGTTACGCTCAACACCCGCTCGATACAAACCGCTATCAACACCATTAGTAGTCAGGGCGGCGGCATGCTGCATTTTTACGTCGGGCGCTACCTGACGGGTACCGTTTTCCTTAAGGATAACGTAACCATTGTGCTGCACGAGGGCGCTACGCTTGTGGGCGTGCCCTCCATCTACGACTACGTCGCGCCGTCAAACGCGCCAAAAGGGATCATTGTAGCCGAAGGGCAGAAGAATATCGGCGTGGTAGGCTCTACGCCCGAGCGCGAGCTCAACACAAACGTCGTTGGCAGCGGCATTATTCAGGGACAGGGGGCGTTGCTCACAGAAAACGCCCAAGCGCAGCTTGCCAAAGGATACCTCGCCAAAACCTCCGGACAAATTTCTCCGGCGTTGATCAGCTTTTCGGGGTGTACCGGCGTAAAAGTCACAGGGCTGATGCTTCAGGGCGCTGCCGGAGATGTGGTGGCTCTCAAAGGCTGCACGGATGTAGAAGTTGCCCGCTTGCTGGTGGACAGCCGCGAAACGCTCGGCTGCAACGGTATTGTTGCCGACGGCTGCAAAAACCTGACGCTGACCGACAACTTCATTCACGTTTCGGGCAGCGCCATACAAGCTCTACAGTCAAAGGGCGTAAAAGTAAAAAATAATAAAACCCCCAAGGGAAAATTGTAATACCAAATTTGTATGAAGAAAAATCGTTTTACAGGAACGTTCGCCAAATGCGCGCTATTTTGTTTGTGCATTCCCACGTTGCTTTCGGCTCAGCAGAAGAGCGTTGCCGGTCAAGATTATCTGACCATCAGCAAGGATATTTCCAACAGGAAGCTGGAGCACCCCTACCTGTTGTTTGACAGCCGGAGCAAGCAAGCCATTCTCGACAGGGTCAAAAATGAACCGGAGTATGCGCAAACCATGGATTTGCTGCTTCAGGAGGGACGGCGCATCATGCTCAACACAACCGAGCCGCAAAAGGTGTTCAACGACCCTGCATCGCGGTACTACCAGCTGCCCTCGTGGGAATCTTACGTGAACTTTTACCTGAGCGGAGCGCGGCTGCTTGCGTTCCTTTACCAGATGACGGGCGACGAAGCGTATGCGCAGAAGTCGTTTCGCTATGCCGACAAGCTGTGCGAGCTGGAGGGCTGGGCGGCAGGCGCTCATCGCTTCGACATTATCTACCCTCGAGTATGGCCGTCCGGCGCAAAGGATGACGAAGTGGTATTTTCGTTCGACATCCTGACGGGCGATTGCGCCTTGGGGCTGGCGCTGGTTTACGACTGGATTTATCCGGTGATGAGTAAAGCGCAGCGCGACCGGATACGGGGCGGATTGCTGGAAAACGCCATCCTGTGCGTGCGGGGAGGCTGGGAGTATCACTGGTGGGCTTCGGCTGAGAAGTGCAACTGGTCGGCTATCTGCCACGGCGGCGTTGGGCTGGCTGCGCTATCGCTGCTGACCGAAGACCCCAACTTGACGGACGTTGTTGCCCGTAGCTGCGAGGGTTTTGCAAAAATGATAGCCTGCTACGGCGATGACAACGGATGGGCAGAGGGGCGTCACTACGCTTTCTACGGCGTCCGCGAGTCCATTGCCTTCCTCGACGCCATGAAACGGCTGACCGGTGGAAAAATCAACCTTTTCGACGCGCCCGGCTGGAGGCATCCGGCAGACTTTGCGCTGTTCGGGATGACCGGTGCGTTCAACGATGGATTTGCGCCCGGCCCCGTGGGGTTTTCCTACACCTACAACAAGCTTGTGGCAGAGTCGCGCGACGAAACAGCCATGTACTACCTGCAAACCTACCTGAGCGACGAGCAACACCGCTCGCGCAGCATGTGGGAGCTCATCTGGCCTCGCCCAACGGATGTTAAGGCCGTAAAACCGGCCGTCGCCTCCAAGCATTTCCCAAGTATCGACTGGGCTTTCATGCGTAGGGATTTTGACGAGGGAGTGCAGGTTGCCGTAAAGTGCGCTCCCGCCAACGACCCCCACCACGGTCACCTCGACGCAGGATCGTTCACCCTCACGCGAAATGACGACATTATTGTGGGAGAAGTCGAGCAACGATTTTACGACCAGTTCTTTTTCAACGACGTGCGCTTCGACTACCTCTACGTGCGAAGCCTTGGGCATAACGTGGTGCACGTGAACGGCGAGGAGCAAATCATCGCCAAGCGTAAAGACCAGCCGTGGCGAGAAGACGTAGGCGGAAAAATCGATCGCTTTGAAGCCTCGCCGGATTACGACTACACCATCATGGACGCCACGAAAGCATACCCGGGAAAGCACCTGAAAAAATGGAAGCGTACGATGATACTCGACAAAGAAAACGACATTGTGCTCGCCCTTGATCGGGTAGCCTGCGCCAAAGGCGATAAAATTGACGTGCTGTTCCACCCCGTAGCCACCGCAACGGTGAATGGCGACGGAAAAACAGCTGGCTTTGTTGGAAAAATCCACCAAACGCGAATGGAGATGCAACCCTTGCTCAGCACGCCCTATCAGCTGACCCTGAAAACGCAGTACACCGTTAGGGTAGTGAAAGACGATCCGGTGCAGGCAATCCCCTGCCTCTTTCTAACCCTTCAAGCGCTGTCGGCTAACACAACCATCGGAACGGCCTTCTACCCCGACGAGCTAAAGGGGTTCAATATTTCGTTAGACGAAAGCGGGAAAAATCCCGTCATACGCTACACGGTGAAAGGAAAAACGTATGCGTATGAATTTGCGGAAAATGAAGTGAAACGCTTAAGGATGTGATGTAACCGAGAGCTGACAGCGGCGCAAAGGGTGAGGTTAAAACATTTGCGCGCTGTACTTCCGCATGAGCGCGGCTTGCTGTCTGGCTTTGCCGCCGGTTACGGCGTCCAGCAGCGCCCAAAACTTAGCCCCGTGGTTTCGGTGGATAGTATGGCACAGCTCGTGCAGGATTACGTGATCTACCAAATCGTCCGGCAGGCACATGAGGTAGATGCTGAAGTTGAGGTTGTTTTGCGCCGAGCAGCTGCCCCAGCGCGAGTGGATATTTTTGATGGTAATTTTGTTGTAGGTAAAGCCGTGCTGCGCCGCTAACGTTTCCACCCTTTTGGGCAGGAACTGCTTGGCCTGCCTGCGGAAGCGCTCCGTGTCTTCGTCCGAAAAGCGCTGGCGGTTTTGCTCGTACGCCCTGATTTTTTCCTGCTCCTCCTTTATCCACGCCAGCTTTTCGCATACAAGCTTGTCCGCCTCAGCGTAGCTGACGTGGCTGGGTAGCGTTACGCTCACCGGCTTGCCCGGGCGCAGCGCAATGCGAATGCTGCGGCTCTGCCTCACCTTGGTGTACACTATCTCCCCAACCTCCTTGTGAAGCAGCGAACGCTTGTTACCCTCGCGTTTTTCCATCAAAAAATCGCCTGTGCTAAGCAGGCGATTTTTTCCAAAACCTAAAAATCCCATGCGGATTTCGCTAATGTTAGTGTGTTACCCAAACTTTACTGTGCAGCTTCTTGTACCTGCTGACATTTTTCAGCGCGGCATTCTTGCTGCCGTACTTGCTCAAGCTGACGGCAAACCTGCCATCGCTCAACTTTACCACCTCCGATTTCAGCTTTTTTGTGCTGTAGAGCTTTTGGGATACGGTTTGCGCGTTATCCTCAAAGTTGAACACCCCTACAACGATATAGTAGGCATTTGGCTGGAGCGTGGGTTGGGGGGTAGTGGGAGCTTGCGGAATTTCTATGACGGTCGGCTCGGAGGGCTTGTAGAGGAGGACAAACGTACCGGCAGCAAAGGCAAGCGCCACAACGCCCAAGAAAATCCACAGCCCTACCGATGAGGATGATTTTCGTTTTCCCATCACGTCGCCCTCCCACGCGCCGGACACAAAGGGGGCGCTGTTTACGCCAGAAGTTCGTGCTGCGTCGCCCTGATTTTGGGGGATTTTCTCCGCCTCATGCCTTGCCTGCTCCTTGCGCGCTTTTTCGACAAGGGCGCGCGCTATTGCCTCCTGACGGCGGCGCTTAACCTCATCTTCCTGATGCGGCTGCTGGTGGGGAGAGTGCTCGCTCTCCTGCTGCGGCGCAGGCGACGTCTGCGCGGGCTCTTCGCGCTCCTTTTCGGTCAAAGTTGGGGATGCTTCCACCTGTACGGGTGGCTTAGCGTTGTGCTCGGTTTCCTTTTCAGGCGTTTCGGGCTGGGGAGCAACCTCCGGCGGTGTTGCAGGCTCTTTTTTCCGCTTCTCCATCTCCTCCATCCACTGCTGGAGCGAGTTGCTCGCGGATTTGAGCTGCTGCGCCGGATTTTCCGTTGTGTCGGGCTGCTGAGGTTTGCTTTCGGCGGCGTTTTCCGAGCTGTCAGCTACCACCTCTACCTGCACATCCTCCGCTGCGGGCGTTATCTCCACCTTGTCGGGGTCATCCGGAGCAAGTATATCGCGCCCCTCCATTATGGCTGTGGCTTCGTGAAACTTACGTGTTGCCTCCCGCTCTGTTTCGGCGTAAATAAACTGCACCGAGTTCCGCTCATCCTGATAGAACACCCCTAAGTTTTTGATGTAAAGCGGGCGTTTTGCGGCAATGGTTGTCTGCAAATCTTGTGCAAAGTCGCGCACTTTTTCCGCCGCGGCTTCTTGGGATATATTCTCCGTTTCCGCCACAAGATTTTCCAACAGGTTGTCGTTGAAGCGTAAAAAGGGGCTAAAAGTTATGGATGCTTCAAAAGGGATATTAGCATTATTTTTTCTTAAAAATGCTCCAACATTAGGGATAATAATTCTGTGGTTATCCTCTACGAGTTTTCGTAAATAGTTATTAATCATGTAAGTATGTTTTATGGAGGTTACGCTATATATAACTTTCAAAGGTACAAAAAAACGCGCGAAGGAGGCATATTGTAGCTGACAAATTATTAAAATCTACTAATGCCATGGTTGCCTGATTATGGTTGCCGTTATTAGCTGATTTTCAGAAGCTCACAAGATAAATTTTGGCAATATCGCGGTTACCGGCGCAATGTCTGTAAATTCTGTGTAACTTTGCTGCCTTGTAACGATAACCCACAGTAAAATGGCTACTACTCCTTTTTTTAGGCCTGCCGTGTACCTTGCGGTGGCGCTCTGCGCGTGGTCTTGCGGACAACGGACGACGGAAAACGGCGCTCAGGGCAACTTCTACGCGCCGCGCTACGCCGCCGGCTTTTGCATCGACACGGTGGACGGGGCAAAAACGCTCACCGTCCTCAACCCATTCCAAAATTCAACGGACGTTGCCTACCGCTACGCGCTCAGCAGCGCGCCGCCCGAGCGCGTTGTGTGCATGTCCACCACGCACGTGGCGTTTCTGCGCTTTATTGGGCAGGAGGAGCGCATTGTGGGCGTGTCGGGGGCGGGATACCTCTACGATTCGGCTATGCAGGCGGCC
>JAITQP010000135.1 GCA_031288885.1 Prevotellaceae bacterium
AACTCGGCGTCGCAGCGCTCAATTTGCTTTTCCAGCTCCTCGCGCTGCCGCAGCAGCTTTCGCTGCTGCTTGTCCTTTTCCCTTTTATCGCTGTAGGATAGCTCCTGACTTGCGTCGGGCTTCTTTGCGTCGGGCTTTTTTGCCTCCTCCCTTTTGGGGGGAGGCGCGTCCTGCGCCGCGGTTGGGTTTTGCGCCTCCAGCTCCCGCATGGACTCCAGCTTTCGCCGCCGCAGAAAATCCCAAATGCCGCCGAGGTGCTCCTTTACCTTGCCGTCGCGAAACTCGTACACCTTGCTCACCAGCCCGTCCAGAAACTCGCGGTCGTGCGACACCACTATCAGCGTTCCGTCGTAGCGCATGAGCGCATTTTTCAGAATATCCTTTGAGCGCATATCCATGTGGTTGGTAGGCTCGTCGAGCACCAGCAGGTTGTAGGGCTCCAGCATGAGGCGCGCCATCGCCAGCCGCGAGCGCTCGCCGCCGCTCAGCACGCGCACCTTTTTGTCCACGTCGTCACCGCGAAAGAGGAATGCGCCCAGAATATCGCGCAGGCGGGCGCGCACGTCGCCCGTAGCAACGCGCTCCAGCGTGTCGTAAACGGTGAAGTCGCCGTTCATCAGGTCGTCCTGATTTTGCGCAAAGTAGCCAATGTTTACGTTGTGCCCCACCAGCGACTCGCCCTCCTCGCAGGGCAGCTGCCCAACAATGATGCGGCTCATGGTGGTTTTGCCCTCGCCGTTGCGCCCCACAAAGGCTATGCGCTCGCCCCGCTCCACCGAGATGTTGGCGCCGGAGAAGATGACCTTGTCGCCAAACCTTTTCTGCACCTCCTTGGCGAGGTAAACCACGTTGCCCGAGCGCAGCGCAGGCGGGAACTTGATGTTGAGCGACACCGTATCCTCGTCGTCTATTTCGATGCGGTCAATTTTCTCCAGCTGCTTTATGCGCGACTGCACTTGGTTGGACTTGGTCGCCTTGTAGCGGAAGCGCTCAATGAACTCCTCCGTTTTTTCGATTGCCTTTTGCTGGTTGCGGTAGGCGGAGAGCTGCTGCTCGCGCCGCTCGCGCCGCAGCTCCACGTACTTGGAGTAGGGCACGCTGTAGTCGTACGCCTTGCCCAGCAGCAGCTCCACCGTGCGGTTGGTCACCGCGTCGAGGAAAGCCCTGTCGTGCGAAATGAGGATGAGGGCGCCCGGGTAGCTCTTCAGGTACTCCTCCAGCCACTGTATGCTTTCGATGTCGAGGTGGTTGGTAGGCTCGTCAAGCAAAATCAGGTCGGGGCGCTTCAGGAGAATTTTTGCCAGCTCAATGCGCATACGCCAGCCGCCGCTAAACTCGGTGGTAGGCCTTGTAAAGTCGCTCCGCTTAAAGCCCAAGCCCATGAGCGCCTTTTCGGCCTCGCCCTCGCGGTTGGCGCCGCCCAGCATGTGGTAGCGGTCGGTCACCTCGTTGAGGCGCTCTATGAGCTTGGCGTAGCCGTCGCTTTCGTAGTCGGTGCGCGCGCCCAGCTCTCCGGTGATGTGCTCCAGCTTTTGCTCCAGCTGCTGGAGGTGCGCGTAGGCGGTGAGCGCCTCGTCCATCACCGTTCGCCCGTCGCTCACCCGCATGATTTGCGGCAGGTAGCCCACCTCAATATCGTCGGGGACAGCCACGTGCCCGCCCGTAGGCGTTTGCAGCCCAACAATTATTTTCAGGAGCGTGGACTTGCCCGCGCCGTTCTTGCCCACCAACCCTATCCTGTCGCGCGGATTGACCATAAACGTGACGCCATCGAACAGCGTGGCGCCGCTAAAAGAAACTTCCAGATTGCTGATTGAAACCAAAGCGTGTACTTCTAAGTAAATATTTTCCGGCAAAGGTACCGATTTTGTAAGAGATAGCCAAATAGCCAACCCTTTTACAAGCCGCTGGAAGTAAGCCAACTAAATATAGCCGCGTAAAATTTATGCCGCGCGCATACGAAAAAAAGCCGCGTTTTTTTTGGCAAAGTAAAAATTTGAGCTACCTTTGCATCCCGAAAATAGCAAAAAACCGGAATGGTTAATGATGTGATTAATGGTAAAAACGGGGCCCATTCGTCTATCGGTTAGGACGTCAGATTTTCATTCTGAAAAGAGGAGTTCGACTCTCCTATGGGCTACAATATTTTTACATCAACTTTAGCTATGGCAAATATAAAATCGGCAATCAAAAGAATTCGCCAAGACCAGCAGCGCAGGTTGCACAACCGCTACTACGCCCGCACCACCCGCAACGCCGTGAAAGCGCTGCGCAACACCACCGACAAGCCCGCCGCAGCAGCGTTGCTGCCCAAGGTGTCGAGCATGCTGGACAGGCTGGTGAAAATTAGCGTGCTGCACAAGAACAAAGCGGGCAACCTGAAGAGCTCGCTTGCCCTGCACGTAAACAAGCTGGCGTAAGCCTCCGCAGGCGCCTCACTTAAAGCGTTAGCTCGTCATTGCCTTACCTTTTGCAATGACGAGCTAACGCTGTTTTTTTTC
>JAITQP010000103.1 GCA_031288885.1 Prevotellaceae bacterium
AAGCCTGCCGCGGTAGGGATCTATGTATCCTGTTCCTGGCTCTACGGGAATGCCGCGGATGACAATGCTGTCCGGCAGGTTATCCCACTGCGCCCGCATAGCCCCTCTTGGCCTGTTATTAATGCCGGAGATAAGCCGATTTACCGCCGCCCAGCGGAAGATGTCGTCCGTTCGGAAGCCTTCGGCGGCCAGCTCCACCTTCCGCTCGCGGCGCACCTCGTTAATAATGTTGTTGGGGAGCGATGGAAACTCTTTGTCGTAATTCCCCCAGCTCTCCACCTCGCTTATCTTGAGGTCGGGCATCCCTACCCTACGCCTCAGCAGGTTGATGGTCTTGTTCAAATCTTCCTGCGAGATAGTCCCCAGCTCGGCCTTTGCCTCGGCGTTGATGAGCAGGGCTTCGGCGTAGCGAAAGTAGATGAGGGCGGTGATACCGCGCTGCGTGGCGGCGCGCTCGCGGTCGGGGTTGTGCCCCTTGTAGAGCTGGTAACCGGTTACGCATTTGTTTTCGTTGGCGCCTACAAAGGAGGGGCACATAAAGGTATCGTTGGGCATGGTGAAGCGGAAGTGCTGACCGTCGTTGACGTAGATGGTTTGGCGCAGGCGCGGGTCTCTATTTTCCACCACGCGCAGAAGGGTGCTATCGCCCCTGTAGAGGGGGCTCATGGTGATGGGCTTTCCGTCGGTGCAGAGGTAGGAGTCTACCATGGACTTTGTTAAGCCCGTGCCGCCGCCGCTGGAGCTGTAGCTTGCCCAGTAGTGGGTGAATACGTTGTCGGCGTACTGCCGCCAAAAAATCACCTCCTTGCTTGCGGCGTAGCTCTCCTGATTGAAGAGCCGCCAATAGCCGGTTGCCGTGTCGCCCACGTTGTCCAGCTCGCAGGTTTTAAGGTCTATTAGCTTATCCGTCACGTCGGCGGCTTTTTGGATAAACTTTTCACCGTCTTCGCCCTCCACCTTAAAGGGCGTGTTTTCCTGCTTGTGGTGTTTTTCCCACGTACCCTCGTAGAGGGCAATTCGCGCCTGCAGGAGCATGGCGGTTTCCTTGTTCACCCGCCCGTTCCAGCCGGCCGACCTCGAGGGCAGGTACATTACCGCCTCATCCAAATCGCTCATGAGCCACTCAACAACCTTGTTGCGCGGGTCTCTGCCCTTGTGGAGCTCGCCGGTATTGTCAATGCTGAGCAAATCCTTGTAGATGGGCAGGTCTCCAAAGCTACGGAGCTTGTTGAAGTAAAACAGCGCCCGAAAGAACAGCGCTTCGCCTACGTAACTGTTTATCTCCTCCTGATTGCCGGAGGCCTTGTGGTAGTTGGCAAAAAAGTAGTTGACGTTGCGCAGCGCCTCCCAGTCACCTACGCCCCACCCCCCGCCGTCGGCGGGGACAATGTTTTCGCCGTTGAGGCGGCTGTTGTGGTTAACGCCTATCTGCGTGTCGCTACCGTTTTTGCTGTCGAGGGTAAATATGCCCATGTTGCCATAGTCGCCGTAGCCTGGCAAAAAGGCTTCGCTGTTGTAAAAGTTGTTTACGTAAAGCTTGAGGTGCTCCGGCGTTTTCCACACCGCCCCGTCGCTCACTTTATCCTCTGGCGAGAGGTCAAGGAAATCGTCGTTGCAGGCGGCAAGCGCAAACAGCGCCGGCAGCGTAAGTATCAAAAGAAAACGATTCATGATAATCAGTGGTTAATGATTAATGATTAATGGTTAATGATTAATTCCTAATGACGTTGTTGCAACGATGTTTGATTGATTATAGAAGCATCAGCAACATTCCGTTAGGAATGTATCGCTCGGTAGATAACGATTTACCACCGTCAGCTGGGCATTCCGTAGGAATGCCTCCTTTGGTTGCATTCCTACGGAATGCAAGATTTGTGTATGGTTGCCTTTTCTACCGAGCGATACATTCCTAAACGGAATGTGAAAGCAACCACGGCAACCTACCGAATTTGAGCCGGATTTTCCCGTTGCGCCAGCGCCATTCCTAATTCCTAATTCTCAGTACTGCTCCTTTTCGTTGGGGAAGTCGCCCGACCGCACGTCGCTGACGTAGCGGGCAAAGGCGTCCCTCATTTCGTTGTACAGGTTGTGGTAGCGGCGCAGGAAGCGCGGCGAAAACTCCTGCAGCAGCCCCAGCATGTCGTGCGACACCAGCACCTGCCCGTCCACGCCGCCGCCGGCGCCAATGCCGAACACCGGCACTTTCAGCTCGCCGGCGACCTGCCTCCCAAGCGTTGCCGGAATTTTTTCGAGCAGCACGGCAAAGCAGCCGAGCTTTTCGAGCAGGCGGGCGTCGCGCACCAGCTTTTCCGCCTCCTCGGGGTCGCGCGCGCGGACGGCGTACGTCCCAAACTTGTTAATGGACTGCGGCGTAAGCCCCAGATGCCCCATGATGGGAATGCCGGCGCAGAGAATGCGCTTGATGGACTCCTCTATCTCCTCGCCGCCCTCGAGCTTCACCGCGTCGGCGCCGCTCTCCTTCATGATGCGGATGGCGGAGTTGAGCGCCTCCTTGGAGTTCCCCTGATACGACCCAAACGGCAGGTCGACCACCACCAGCGCGCGCTTCACGGCGCGCATGACGGATTGCGCGTGGTAGATCATTTGGTCGAGCGTGATGGGCAGCGTGGTTTCGTGCCCCGCCATGACGTTGGCCGCCGAGTCGCCGACTAAGATAACGTCAATGCCCACGGAGTCGAGGATGCGCGCCATGGTGTAGTCGTAGGCGGTGAGCATGGCGATTTTTTCGCCGCGCTGCTTTTTGTCGATTAGCCGCTGCGTGGTCATCACTTGTGCAGCTCCTTCTACAGACATAAGTATGATATTTAAGGTTGAAAATTTTGATATTTGCCGTAAATGGCCAGCAAAGGTAGCAAAAATTTGTTAGGGCGGCTACCCGAGGTGCAGATAGTCGTAGTGCACCAGCTCTTTTTCGCCCTTTTTGCCCAGCGCCTGACGGGCTTTGGCGCTGCTACACGTCACGCGGCCAACGCCCAGCGGCGCTCCGCGCTCGTCGAGGATTTTCACCACGTCGTCCTTCTCAAACTCCCCCTCGATGCGCACCACGCCAACGGGCAGGAGGCTTGCCGTGCTTTGCAGCAGCGTACTCTTTGCGCCCTCGTTGACCACGATAGCGCCCTTGGCAAACGCCTCGGAGTGGGCAACCCACCGCTTGACGCTCGACGTGGGCTTTGGCGTGGGGACAAACAGCGTGCAGAGCGGTTTTTTGTCCCCCAAGATGAGGTCGGGCAGGATGCCGTCGCGCTTGCCGTTGGCAACGTAAACCGCGACGCCGCTGGCGGCAACCCGCTGCGCGATGCCGGCCTTGGTGAGCATGCCGCCCCGCCCAAACTCGGACTTGTGCGGGGAGATGTACTGCCCCAGCGGCTGCCTCCCGCGGATTTCGCGGATGACCTCAGCGTTGGGCGCGTCCGGCGCGCCGCTGTAGAGGCCGTCAACGTTGCTCAGGATGACCAGCGCCTCGGAGTGCGTCAGCTCGCTGATGAGCCCCGACAGCTCGTCGTTGTCGGTAAACATTAGCTCGGAGACGGACACGGTGTCGTTTTCGTTAACGATGGGGATAACGCCGTTGTCGAGCATGGTGGCGATGCAGCCCAGCATGGTGAGGTAGTGGCGGCGCGAGCGGAAGTTTTCTTTGGTGGCGAGCACCTGCCCGCAGCAGAGGTTATGCCGTCCAAACAGCTCGTAGTAGCGGTTGATGAGCTTTGCCTGCCCCACGGCGGAGAAGAGCTGGCGCGCCTGCACGGCGTCCAGCTTCTTGTGCGGCCTGATTTCGCTGCGTCCGGACGCCACCGCCCCCGACGATACCACAATGACCTCCACCCCCCGCTCGCGCAGCGCGGCGATTTGGGCTACCAAGCTTTCGAGCCGTCCGGCGTCCAGCGTCCCGTCCGCTTGGGTGAGCACGTTGCTGCCTATTTTTACGGTAATACGCAAGTTAATTAGGAATTAAGAATTAAGAATTAGGAATTAGGAATGGCCTTGTTGCAACAATATCTTGTTCCCGTCATTGCTCACGCTTTGCGCCATTGCGAGCGAAGCAATCCAGCGACGCACGCTTTGCGTTACCTTGCCCGTATTGCTGGATTGGCTTCGCTTCGCCGTGCTACGTACAACCGGAGCTCGGCGTAGCCAATCCACAAAATCACACCAACCATTAATCATTAACCATTAATCATTAATCATTAACCATTAACCATTAACCATTAATCACATCATTCCCGCTTTCACGGCGTTGATAATGGCGCTTGAGAAGCCGTCGTGCTCCAGCTGGTTAATCCCCTTAATGGTTAACCCCTTTGGGGTGGTAACCCTGTCTATTTCCTTTTCGGGATGCTCGCCCGACTGCGCGAGCAGGCTGACGGCGCCCTGTAGCGTTTGCAGCATGATTTCCTTGGCGGTGTTCGGGTCAAAGCCCAGCTCCACGCCCGCCCGCATGTTTGCGCTAATGTAGCGCATGGCGTAGGCTATGCCGCAGCTTGACAGCGCGGCGGCCGCCGACATCTGGTGCTCGGGGATGAGCATAACCTTGCCCAGCCCCGCAAACAGCGCCAGCGCCAGCTCCTCCTGCTCCCGCGTCGTGCCGTCCGATGCAATGAACGTCATGCTCTGTCCGGCGGCGATGGCGGTATTGGGGATAACCCTGAAGAGGGGCGTTTCCGGCAGCTCGGCCCGTATGCGCTCCAGCGCAACGCCCCCCGCTACGGAAATCACCATGGCGCGCGGCGGCAGCGCTGGGCGCAGCTTATGCAGCGTTTCCGGCAGCGTCCATGGCTTTACGGCAATAATGGCAACGTCCGCCTCCCTGACGGCGTTGGCGTTTTGGGTGGAGGTGTTTGCGCCCAGCGCGGCGAAAGGCTGCAGCGCCTCCGGACGGATGTCGGCAACGTACAGGTTGGCGGGCTCAACCAGCTTGAGCTGCAGCAGCCCGTGGGCAATGGCGCCGCCCATGTTGCCTGCGCCAACTATTCCTATTTTCATGTGGGGGTAGATGCTCATAAAGCAATTGCGTCGTTACGTTAAAAATTTTGCGCAAAGATACGCAAAATATTCCACTCCGTCAGGGTTGCCTGCCTAACTCGCTGCAAGGTTGAGGGCTTCGGTCACCAGCGGGGTTGCGCGGTTTACCCACGCGGCAAAGTCGGGGTTGGGCTTGTAGGTTGGCAGGTATGCCACCAGCGTTGTCAGGTCAAATACGGGCGAGGCAACCCCTGCGCCCGCGCGCATGGCGTCAAAGGCGTTGCACTCCTGCTCAATGTGCATGGGCACCATGAGCACGGGCTTTTGCAGGTACATTGCCTCGCAGATGGACTCAAACCCGCCGGTGGCGGCGTAGGCGCTGCACTGCGCCATGTGGCGGAGAAAGGAAGCGTCGTCCAGCTGGTGAAAGGTGAGGTTTTCGTCCACCGCGAGCTCGCTCGGCGCGCCTTTTTTGCCCCAGAAGAAGTGCAGCGGCACCTGCGGATTCCGGCGGTGCCACAGCGCTACCCCCTCCGCAAGGTCGGCGTTGAGCAGGTAGCCAAGGATGTAGCCGTTGCTGCGCGCGGTTTGCCGCGCCACCTCCGCCCGCAGCAGCGGCGGGATGACGTGTATCCGCCCCTCTCGGGGCATTTCCCTGAACGAGAGCGCCAGCAGCCTGCGGGCGTTCACGGCGGTGAGGCGCGTAAAGAGCAGGAGCGCCGCTATCTTCAGGCGGCTCTTTGGGGGAAAGGCAAAGCCGGAGTGCAGAAAAAGGTACTGGTGCGCAACGCACACAAGGGGCTTTTGGGGGCGGCAAAGGGCGTAGGTCAGCCCCGTGAGGATTTCGTAGAAGTTAACGACCTGCTCGGCGCGGCTTGCCGCAATGCGCCTGCGGAGAAAGGCCACGCTGCGGAGGTAGGCGGGCAGCCGGAGCAGGCTACAGGCAATGCTTTGCCAAAATAGCGACCGCTTGCGCCTTGCCGAGAACAGAAAGTGCGGGCTCTCGAACGTCGCGACGGGGCACGGCTGCATCTTTTCGTAAAAGAACGCCGGCAGCTCCACCCGCCGGCTTTTCCCAACCAGCGTTTCCACCACCTCGTCTCCGCGGCTCGTCAGCAGGTTGTGCATGGCAATGGCCTGCGTCAAGTGCCCGCGACCCTCGCCCTGAACTATAAAAATGTACTTCATAGGGAGCTGTTAGCTATTAGTTATTAGTCATTAGCTATTAGTGGCGTTGCTACAACGGAAGAGTTTTCCTCAAAGCTGAAAAAGTGCTGCATCCACATTCCGTTAGGAATGTTGCTGGTGCTTCCATAATTGATAAAAACATCGGTGCAGCAACGTCACTTTTCGTTGTAGTAAAAAATTTTCCACTCGCCGCTTTCGCTTTCCACCAGCGCGGTCATCGACTCCACCCAGTCGCCGGAGTTGAGGTAGTGAATGTCGTCGTAGCGCTTGTCCTCCGCGTGGTGAATGTGCCCGCAAATAATCCCATGGCATCGCTTTGTCCGCGCCAAGTCCACCAGCGACTGCTCGTAGTCGGAGAGGTAGGACACCGCCGACTTGACCCTGCTCTTGATGGCCTGCGCAAACGAGAAGTAGGGCTTTCCCCTCAGCCTGCGGTAGCGGTTGTAGTACTTGTTGATGTGCAGCAGCAGGGTGTAGCCCACGTCGCCCAGCTTGGAGAGCCAGCGCATGTGCGAGGTAACGCTGTCAAAAATGTCGCCGTGCGTTACGTAGTAGCGCCGCTCGCCGCGCTGGTGGACGAAATCCTTTACGATTTTTACGTTGTGGAACGTTACCGGCAGGAGCGGGTCGAGGAAGTCGTCGTGGTTGCCGCGCACGTACACGACCTCCGTCCCAAAGTTCTCCATCATCTTTAGGATAACCCTAAAGAACAGCGTATGCTTCTTCTTCCACGTCTTGTTCGACTTCTTCTTCAGGTGCCAGCCGTCGATAACATCGCCGTTGAGGATTAGCCTGTCGCAGTCGATGGACATCAGAAATCTGGAGGCCTCCATTGACCTCGAAAAGGACGTTCCCAGATGAATGTCCGAAATAACAACGGTGGGGTAGTAGGCTCTATCCATGAGTAGGCAAAATATTTCTTACGGCAAAGCTGCAAACTTATTGTTGCCGCGCTGTAAAGAAACCGGTACAATTGCGTTACGGAAAAATGGGTTTTTTAACGCCAAAAATCGACAATCGGGAAAATATTTTGCATGTTGAAAAATAAATTTTTACCTTTGTGGGAATTTTATAGCATAAAGTACAAATGGAAGTTACACAACACGTGATTATATTTCGCTGAATAACAAGCATTTTGATAAACGTGATTGTGTAAGTATTGATTTCCACTTTATGTATTTATATACAAAGATATGATTCTATATTTATGATTTTTACTCCACACTACTATATGAAGGCAACCGCTCACTACTTCTTTACCCTGCTCTGCGGCCTTTTGGTTCTCGCAGGGGCAACAAGCGTGCAGGCCGCCGGCGGTACCACCGGCAGCTGCACGTGGGATCTTACCGGAAGCACCCTTACCATTAGCGGAACGGGCGCCATGGCAAATTATTCAACTACAACCACTGCGCCATGGTATTCCTCCCGAGCGAGCATCAAGGCTATAGCTATACAGAACGGCGTGACGACCATCGGCGAGGCGGCTTTTTATGACTGCATCGGCGTGACCTCCGTGAGCATCCCTTCGTCGGTGACCACTATCGGCGGGTACGCTTTTGCAGTTTGCTCCAGCTTGACTTCCGTGAGCATCCCTTCGTCGGTGACCTCCATCGGCAACGGTGTGTTTCAGAGGTGCATCAGCTTGACCTCCGTGACCATTCCCTCCTCGGTGACCACTATTGCGGACTATGCGTTTTTCGACTGCGGCGGCTTGACCTCCGTGACCATTCCCTCCTCGGTGACCTCCATCGGCAACAGTGTGTTTTGCTACTGCAGCAGCTTGACCTCCATTACCATTCCCTCGTCGGTGACCTCCATCGGCAGCAGTGCGTTTTCCTTCTGCAGCGGCTTGACCTCCGTGACCATTCCCTCCTCGGTGACCTCCATTGGCACCTATACGTTTTCCATCTGCAGCAGCTTGACCTCCGTGACCATTTCTTCCTCGGTGACCTCCATCGGCAACAGTGCGTTTTCCGACTGCAGCAGCTTGACCTCCGTGACCATTCCCTCGTCGGTAACCTCCATCGGCAACGGTGTGTTTCAGAGGTGCAGCAACTTGACCTCCATTACCATTCCCTCGTCGGTGACCTCCATTGGTGACAAGGCGTTTGAGAGTTGCACCAAATTAACCTCCGTTACCTGCGTGGGAACGACGCCACCAACCGCCGCCACCGCCGGTGGAGGAGCTTTCCCACAAAGCAACCTGTACGTCCCCGCCTCGGCGTTAGCTGCCTACCAGCAGGCTACGTGGTGGAAAGATTTTAAAAGCATTACCGGCATTGGCAATGGCAGCAGTAGCTTTTTGCTGGACGTAACGCTTAGCAGCGTCAAGGCAGGGGTGATAGACGCCACGTCAGCGCAGTCGGGGATGTACGCCTCCGGCGCGAGCGTTACCTTGCGCGCTACGGGGAAAGCAGGGTATAGCAGCTTTGCGTGGAAAAACGCCAGCGGTACCACCGTGAGCACCGCTAACCCCTACAAGTTCTCCCTTACTGCGAATACCACCCTCATTGCCACATGGACGCCCGTAACGTACAGCATCACCTACAGCAACACCAAGAGCGTTGCCCACAGCAACCCCAGCACCTACACCGTGGAGAGCGCAAAAATTACGCTGGCGAACCTCTCCGCCGCCGGCTACACCTTCAACGGGTGGTACGACGCCGCCACGGGCGGCAGCAAGGTAACGGAGATAGCCACGGGCAGCACGGGCAACCTGACGCTCTACGCGCAGTGGACAACCAACACGTACAGCATCACCTACAGCTGCGCCGACCTGAAGGGCAACACCGCCCCCGCCGGCCAGAGCTACACCGTGGAGACGCCCACCTTTACGCTCCCCGTGCTCTCCGCCGCCGACCACACCTTTGGGTGGTACGACGACGCCACGGGGGGCAGCAAGGTGGAGCAGGTAGCCCAAGGCAGCACGGGCAGCTACACGCTCTACGGGCGGTGGATGCCGGTAGAGTACATCATTACCTACAGCAACCTAAAGGGTAGCGCTACCCCCACGCCCGCCAGCTACACCGTAGAGACGAACACCTTCTCGCTTCCCGTCATCTCCGCCACGGGCTACTCGTTCTCCGGCTGGTACGATGCGGAGACGGGCGGCACGCGGGTAACGCAGGTGCCTAAGGGCAGCACGGGCAACGTGGAGCGCTGGGCGCGCTGGGCGGTCAACACCTACACGGTGGTTTACCACGGCAACGGCGCCACGGGCGACACCACCGCCGGCAGCGCGCACACCTACGACGCTGCCTCGTGCCTCACGCCCAACGGCTTTGTCCGCACGGGTTACTCCTTTGAAGGTTGGGCTACCACACCCACGGGCGCAAAGGAGCACGACGAAAACGCCTCTGTTCTAAACCTGACGGCTGCGCCCAACGGCGTGGTGACGCTTTATGCGCAGTGGTCGCCCAACACCTACACGGTGGTTTACCACGGTAACGGCGCCACGGGCGACACCACCGCCGGCACGCAGCACACTTACGACGCTCCCTCACCGCTCGCCGTCAGCGGCTTCAAGCGTACCGGCTACGCTTTCGCGGCGTGGAACACGCAGCCAGACGGCTCGGGCGACCGCTACGCCGCCGGTGCGGACGTTACCACCCTCACCGCCGTTGCCACCGGCGTGGTGACGCTCTACGCGCAGTGGTCGCCCAACACCTACACGGTGGTTTACCACGGCAACGGCGCCACGAGCGACACCACGGCCAACAGCGCGCACACCTATAACGCCTCCTCGCGCCTCACACCCAACGGTTTTGTCCGCGTAGGCTACGCCTTTGACGGCTGGGCTACCACACCCACGGGCGCAAAGGAGCACGGCGACACCTCCTCTGTCTTTAACCTGACGGCTGCGCCCAACGGCGTGGTGACGCTCTACGCCAAGTGGAAGCCTAACCGCTACACGGTGGCCTACCACGGCAACAGCGCCACAAGCGACACCACCGCCGACACGCAGCACATTTACGGCGTTCCCTCGCCGCTTGCCGCCAGCAGTTTCAAGCGTACCGGCTACACCTTTGCGGCGTGGAACACCCAGCCGGACGGCTTGGGAGACAGCTACGCCGCCGGAGCGAACGTTACCACCCTCACCGCCGTTGCCAACGGCGTGGTGACGCTCTACGCGCAGTGGTCGCCCAACGCCTACACGGTGGCTTACCACGGCAACGGCGCCACGGGCGACACCACCGCCGGCACGCAGCACACCTACGGCGAGGAGAAGCCGCTCGTCGCCAACGGTTTTACCAAAACGGGCTACACCTTTACAGGCTGGAATATCCAGCGCAACGGTGG
>JAITQP010000104.1 GCA_031288885.1 Prevotellaceae bacterium
ACGGTTGTAATTCAGCGCGGAAAAACGGAAATATTTGTGCTGCAAACGGAGAAGCACCTCACGCCGGATGCAGACCTTTCTCGGGCAATCACGATGGATGAGCTCTTGGTCGGGGTTAAGGAGGATTTACGGGCAATGTTCAAAGCGGGCGAAAAATGAAAGTTTTAGTTCTCCCCGAAGTGCGGCAATACTTTAGTGAGCTGTCACCGCTGCTGTATGAAAAAGGCTACTTTGGCTTTTTAGAAGCTGCCGAAAAATACGTGGGGGAATTATTTGAAGATATAAAAACCACCCTTCCAACCCGCCAAAAACGTCATGCCCCCTTTTATTTTGAGCGGTATGGGAAAGATATGTACTACTCCGTTTTCCGCAAAAGTAGGCATACGCAATGGTATGTTTTCTTCAGCATTTACGAGAATAACGGGGAGTTGATTTATTTAGTGCGCTATATCAGCAACAACCATATTATTGCACAATTTTTATGACGTGTTGTATAATGGGTAGCAACCTCAAAAATCCAAGCGAGGTACTCCCCAAATATTGGCTGCTACCTCTGGCACTTTTCCCAATTCATGTAGCTTAACAACAGAAAAGGAAGCATTCCTAACCTTTTATTATACAGACCCTGCTGCTAACTCTGGCTGCGTGGTACGTGGTGGCGGCTGGTACGAGAACGCCAACGGCCTCAACCCTAACAGGATTTTGAAATCCTGTTAGGGTTAACGCGCTGAGCTTACAAGGGCGGGAAGATGCCGCAGAGAAAGTCAATCCAACGCTACGCGGAAGCCAATAGTTGGGTGGGTAGAATCTGGGGGGTCAAGGCTGCGGAAAACAAGGAATGCATCGACAGCAGTGGCAAGGTTACTATAGCTACCGCCGCGGCGGTAGCGGTTAGCGCCATTCCCGTCTGCACTCCACTCCCATACGCTCCCGCTCATGTCATAAATGCCAAGGCTATTTGGTTTTTTCCGACCTACGGGATACGGGGTGCCGCCGCAGCAAGTAGCTACCTCATCAAGGTTGTCACCTCCGCTGAACTTGTAATTCTCGCAGGCGCCTCCCTTACAGCCACGCGCAGCGTACTCCCATTCAATATCGGTTGGCAACCGATATGTCTTACCGGTGAAGTTATTCAAGCGGTCAAGAAACCCATCCGAGCCAGTAATGTTATTCCACGATACATTCTGCATTGGTAGCTGGTCGTCATCTTTCCAGTAGCTTGGGTCGGCAAGGGTAGGATGACCCCTCATGACTGCAATCCACTGCGCCCGCGTTACCTCATACTTCCCGATGCTGAAGCTGGACACCGTTGTAGATCTGGCAGGGAACTCACCTCCCTCCACGCGCACCATTTCAATGTCCAGCTCTGCAGGGTAGCTCCGCGCAGGGGCGGGAGTACTGCGTCTACGCTCCGGCCCGTCCAGCTGCCGTGATAGCGCCAAAGATACCCGCGGCAGGTCGCCCTCAACCACGCCGGTGCGAATGTAGCTGCCTCTGCCGGACACCTTGCTCTCTTTTGTGTCAATAAGGTGCGCATAAAACATGTGGTCGCTGCCTTTGACAGCGTCAGCTACCAAGCATATCGTAGATACGCCGTTGGTGCGTCCCCACGCGGCAAGCGCGTTTCGGTCTATGCTCCCCGCGCCTTGCGTGCGCAGGTCGGCGAGTTTTGCCTGCACAGCGGCATCATTGGTTGCCACCGTGTAGCGGCTGTTGCGGTTCAGCTCGCTGCCTATTTGGGTAGCAAGCTTGTCGCCCAGCGTGTTGTCCATGCCCACCACAAATACCGCCAGCGTGGGCTTGGTTTGCGCTCCGGCGGTCATCATGCTTGCTGCCCCAACGAGCAGCAAAGCACACAAAGAAATCTTGTAATTCTGCTTCATTTTTTTATTTTTTTAATGAGTTGAATTTGTTTTCCCTCTACTCTAAAGGCTTTTCGTGGGAAGTAATCCGCCCGTTGTTTTGAGAGGTTTCTGCTTCTCTGCCCGTTGGAGGTGGTTGGGCGTCCACGTAGGGACATAAAAAAAGCGTGAAACTCAACTGTTTCCCGCTATTCGTGGTATTTAGCGTAACCAAAACTGATAGGAATAAGTCAAGTTCACGCACAAGCGTGAACATTGTAACTTAATTCTTCTCAGTTTATTACTAAATCGCTAAATTTTCGAATAAGCGAAGAATAAAAGCTCAATGCTTCTTAAATATGTCTTAAAGGCATGCGCGCATTACTGCGCTGTATGTGTCATAGGCACAAAAATTTTTATATTTGTTCAGCTGCAAAGGGAAAAACATTTTTTGTTAATGCAAACAAGAGGGATGATTTTTTTACGATGATGTTGTTGCAACGAGACCTCGCTCTCCGTCATTGCTCTCCGTCATTGCGAGCGTAGCGCAAACACGCCTCGCGTCATTGCGAGTGGAGCGAAGCAATTCCTAATTCGTAATTCCTAATTCTAACTCTTTGCCCACCTCAGCTCGCCGTCTTCCTCCTCAATTTTGCCGTTGTCGAGCAGCCAGCGCGTTACCTTGAGCATTTTATCTGTTTTGCTCGGGCGCGTATCCACCAGCTGCTCTAAGGTGAGGGGATGCTCGCGCAGCAGCTTTTTGATGTGCGCCAGCAGCTCGTCGAACTCGTACTTGCTCATGTCGAGCTCGTTTCGCTGGAGGCACACGTCGCACTGCCCGCAGCGGTAGCTGTCGGTCTCGCCAAAGTAGGCCAGCAGCTGCTGGCTGCGGCACTTGGCGGTGCTTGAGGCGTACGTGAGCATGTGCTCGGTGCGCCGCACGTAGCGCTCCTTCCGGTCGGCGTAGTTTTCCTTGGTGATGCGCAGATTTTTGTCGTCGAGCCGCTCCTCGGTGTAGATAATCAGGGGCGTTTTTTTGCGCGGGATGTAGGAGATTACGTTCAGCTGCGAGAGCCTGTGGAGGGCGCTGTAGACGTCGTTGGGGGTGAGGTTGAGGGCGCGCGCAATGTAGGCTTCGTCAATGGGGCTGTACTGCGAGAACATTCCGGTGTAGGCGCGCAGCAGGGCTTTTACCACCAAGTCCAGCGAGGGGTTGGCAACCTGCACCTTGTATAGCTCGTCGCGGTCTACCACAAACATGACGCGCGAGGGGTTGTTCACCTCGTCCGTGAGCTCAATGTAGCCGTCGCGCTGCAAGAACTGCAGGGCGCTGTACGCCGTGAGCGAGTGGATTTTGTAGGCCGTGCAGAGCTCGCGCATGTTGAAATCGTGCACCGTGTCGCGCCCCGTTCCCGTGGGGATTTGCAAAAAGCTGCCCAGCGCATGGTACACGCGCCGTATCTCCTCTATGGGGGGGAAGGCAACGGCGAAGCGCTTGTCCATCGCCGTTTTGTCCATGTTGTTGAAGAGGAGCACGGCGTAGGCCTTTTTTTCGTCGCGTCCGGCGCGTCCGGCCTCCTGATAGTAGGCCTCGAGGGAGTCGGGCAGCTCCATGTGCACCACCCAGCGCACGTCGGCCTTATCGATGCCCATGCCAAAGGCGTTGGTCGCCACCATGATGCGCGTTGCGCCGCTCTTCCACTCGTCCTGCTTTTGGCTGCGCTCTTCGTTGCCCATGCCGCCGTGGTAGGCGTCTGCCGAGAAGCCGTTTTCGCGCAGAAATCCTGCCACCTCCGCCGTTGCCCCGCGCGTGCGCACGTACACCACCGCCGTGCCGGACACCGCCGTGGCAATTTTGAGCAGCTCCTTGCGCTTGTCCTCGGTTTGGCGCACCACGTACACCAGATTTTTGCGCTCAAAGCTCTTTTTGAGGAGGTGCTTTTCGCGGAAGCGGAGGCGCTCCATAATGTCCTGCGCCACCTCGGGCGTGGCGGTGGCGGTGAGCGCCAGCATCGGCACGTTGGGGAGGAGGTCGCGCAGCTCCGCAATCTTCATGTACGACGGGCGAAAATCGTAGCCCCACTGCGAAATGCAGTGCGACTCGTCGATGGCGATGAGGTTTACCTTCATCTGCGCCGCGTAGGCCTTAAAAACGTCCGTCCCCAAGCGCTCCGGCGACAGGTAGAGAAACTTATACTCCCCGTACAGGCAGTTGTCGAGCGCCACCTTAATCTCGTGGCTGCTCATGCCGGAGTAAATAGCCTGCGCCTTAATGCCTTTCTTTTGCAGGTTTTCCACCTGATCTTTCATGAGCGCAATGAGGGGCGTAATCACCAAGCAAATGCCCTCCTTTGCCAGCGCGGGCACCTGAAAGCACACCGACTTTCCGCCGCCCGTGGGCATGAGCGCCAGCGTGTCGCGCCCGTCATACGCCGCCTGCACCACCTCCTCCTGCAGCATGCGAAACGAGCGATGACCCCAATACTGGAATAGTATTTTTGAAAAATCAGGCATCAGAGGGA
>JAITQP010000143.1 GCA_031288885.1 Prevotellaceae bacterium
GCAAAAATATCAAAAAACATAGTATTAAAATCATTTCTCAAAAGCATTTTTAGTTTAAAGCGTTTTACCTTTATCGCAATTAACAAAACTAAAAATCATGAACAAGCAACCTTTACTGACAGCCATGTGCGGGGTATTAGCGCTGGCTAAAAGCGTGGCGAGCACGCCGGAGTCGCCCTTTGACGTTAACCTGCAGGCCGACAGCTCGTCGGCCGTTAGAGTTTTTCTCCCCAAGCATGCGGAGCAACCGGCAAAAGCCGTGATTATTTGCCCGGGGGGCGGCTATAGCCACTTGGCCATGGCGCACGAGGGGTATGACTGGGCGCCGTTTTTCAACGAGCAGGGCGTGGCGGCTATTGTGCTCAAGTACCGCATGCCTGCCGGAAACCTTTTGCTGCCCGTAATGGACGCTTTGGATGCGCTGCGCGTGGCCAAGGAGCACGCCTCCGAGTGGAACATCAACCCGAGCAAAATTGGCGTTATGGGCTCCTCCGCCGGCGGGCATCTGGCGTCAACGGTTGCTACGCACGCGCCGGAGGAGCTTTGTCCGGCGTTTCAAATCCTATTCTATCCGGTTATCTCCATGGATGCTCGGGAAACGCATCGCGGGTCGCGCAGGCATTTTCTGGGCGAAAATCCCTCCGAAGAAAAGGTGCGCCTGTACAGCAACGAGCTTCACGTAACCGATAGCGCTCCGCCGGCGTTTATTGCGCTGTCGAGCGACGACAGGGCTGTGTCGCCTGCCAATGCTGTCAGGTACTATAGCGCGCTGCAGGAGCATGGCGTTCCGGCGGCGCTGTACATCTACCCGAGCGGCGGGCACGGATGGGGCATTAAGCCGAGCTTTAAGTATAGAGACGAAATGATGTTGGAGCTGAAAAAATGGCTGGAGGACTACTAAAATGATGAGCAGAAAGATTTTTTTATTGGCAACCCTTTGCGTGGCGGTAGTGGGCTCGTGCTCGGAGGCAAACCGGGGCGAGGTAATCCACGTGGAGGCGCCGTTTGCCATGCCCGATATTCGCGTGCCGGTTTTCCCCAGCCGGGATTTTAGCATAGCGGATTTTGGCGCAAAGGCCGGCGGAGAATTTAACAACACCCAAGCTATTCGGGCTGCGGTGGAGGCTTGCCATCAGGCGGGCGGCGGGCGCGTGGTGGCGCCGGCGGGGGAGTGGCTCACGGCGGCCATCCACCTCAAAAGTAACGTGAACCTGCATTTGGAGAAGGATGCCGTGCTCGTTTTTACCGATAACCCCGCCGACTACTTGCCTGCCGTGATGACTTCGTGGGAGGGGCTGGAGTGCTACAGCTATTCGCCGCTGGTGTACGCTTTTGGGTGCGAAAATGTGGCCATTACGGGCGAGGGGACGCTGCAGCCGCGCATGGGCTTATGGAAGCGCTGGTTTGCCCGCCCGCCGGCGCACCTCAACGCCCTGCGGCAGCTCTACACCCAAGCCGCTACCGATGTGCCGGTGGAGGAGCGGCAAATGGCGGTGAACGAAAATAACCTGCGCCCGCACTTAGTTCACTTCAACCGGTGCAAAAATGTGCTGCTCGACGGCTTCAAAATTCGCGAGAGCCCCTTTTGGACAATCCACCTCTACCTGTGCGAAAACGGCGTTGTGCGGAGTCTGGACGTTCGCGCGCACGGGCACAATAATGACGGTATCGACTTTGAAATGAGCCGCAACTTTCTGGTTGAAGGCTGCACGTTTGACCAAGGCGACGATGCGGTGGTGATAAAGTCGGGGCGCAACCGCGACGCATGGCGGCTCAACACGCCGTGCGAAAATATTGTGGTGAGGCATTGCAGGGTTGTGAGGGGGCATACGCTTTTGGGCGTTGGCAGCGAAATTTCGGGCGGCGTGCGCAACGTGTACATGCACGACTGCACGCTTGCCGATACCACGTTCCGGCTGTTCTTTATCAAAACCAACCACCGGCGGGGCGGCTTTGTAGAGCACATTTACATGGAGAATATTAACGCCGGAAAGATGCACCGCGTCTTTGAGGTGGATACCGACGTGCTTTACCAGTGGAAAGATCTTGTGCCAACCTACGAAACGCGCATCACCAAAATATCGGATATTCACCTCAACAACATTGCGTGCGAAAGCGCCGACGCGGTGTACGAAATAAAAGGCGACCAGCGACTTCCTGTTAAAAATGTGGAAATAAAAAATATAAAGGTGGGGAAAGTTCACGAGTTCATCGGGAAGTGTGAGAACGCAGAGAATGTTACGGAGGAGAATGTGGGGAGCTAAGAACCAAAATACTCAGGCTGCTATGCAACAGCTGTCCATTTTATGTATTTTATTGCTATACGTGTGCGCGTATGGCGCTTCGGCGCAGCCGGATGCTGCCTACTGGCATGGCAAGGAGCGAACGCTCCGCTACGCGCCGGAGGGGACGGATTTTGTCATTGTCAACGGCGACAAACGGTTTAACCGCGCGCTATACGGTACGAACACCGGATTTCGGGTAGAAGCCGGAGATTTGCCCGAGTTTGGGCTGTACCTGCCCAGCATGGGCGGCAACATGCAGCTGGGCGTTATCCGTGGCGGGGAGAGCAGGTGGCTGAACGATTTTCAGCACATTAAAGCAATTTACAGGCCGGGCGCTATGATCTACGAGCTGTCCGACCCCTTTTGCGGCGAGCTGCAGCTGACAGCGCTGGCCATGAGCCACGCCGAGGGAATGGTTATCAGGGTAGCCGCAGCGCGCCTTTTGCCCGGCGTTGAGCTGTTTTGGACGTACGGCGGGGCAAGCAACGAGCGCTTCCCGCGGGAGGGCGACCTCGGGGTTGACCCTCCCGGCTGCTTTGCCCTGAAGCCCGAGGCCTGCGCGGGTAACGTCTTTTCGCTCTCCGGCGGCAGCGCCCACCTTGCGTTTGGGCGAAAGGGGAGGGAGCAGCGGCTTGCGTGCGTTTTTCCGGAGGGTAGCCGCCTGAAGCTGAGCTCGCCCTACGCCGTGACTACGCCGCTGGACATGTGGCAGTCGGCGGCGGTAGCCGGTAAGCCGCTGCTCAGCGGGCGCTGTGAGGTGGCCGCTGGCGGGGAGTATTTTCTTGCCGTGCAGCGCGCGCAGCAGGACGCCGCGCCGCCCTACGGCGAGCTGAAGGCGAGTTTTGAGCAGGCCGAAGCGTCCCGAAGCCGGATAGCCCAAGCGGTGCAGCTCTCCACCCCCGACCCCTACTTCAACCCGCTGGGCGGCGCGCTGAGCATCGCCGCCGACGGCATTTGGGAGCCAAACTCGTGGCTGCACGGCGCCGTGGGCTGGCGCATGAGGCTAACGGGCTGGCGCGCAGCCTACACGGGCGACGCCGTAGGCTGGCACGACCGCGCACGGAGGCATTTTGACGGATACGCCGCCGCGCAGGTAACCGACGTGGAGCCTGTTACTCCGCATCCGGCGCAGGACAGCGCGCTCAACCTTGCCCGCGCCGCAAAAAAGTGGGGAACACCCATGTACAGCAACGGCTACATTTGCCGCAACCCCCACCAAACGGGCGTGATGCACCACTACGATATGAACCTGTGCTACGTGGACGAGCTGCTGTGGCACTTTGCGTGGACGGGCGACGTGGACTACGCGCGCACGATGTGGCCGGTGCTGGAGCGCCATTTGGCGTGGGAAAAGCGCAACTTTGACCCCGATGACGACGGATTGTACGACGCCTACTGCTGCATTTGGGCCAGCGACGCGCTGCAGTACAACAGCGGCGGCGTTACGCATTCGTCCGCCTACTGCTACAGAGCCAACAGGATGGCTGCCGAAATAGCCCCAAAAGTGGGAAAAAATCCCAAACCATACGCCGACGAGGCGGAGAAAATACGGAAAGCGGTTAACCGCCACCTGTGGCTGCAAAGGCTGGGGCGGTGGGCCGAGTATAAGGATTTTATGGGGCGCAAGGAGGTGCATCCGGAGGCGGCCGTCTGGACGGTTTACCATGCGATAGACGCAGGGCTGCACGACCCCTTTCAGGCTTATCAGGCCACCCGCTACATAGATACGGAAATTCCCCACATACCGGTCAGAGCCCGCGGGCTGAAGGACGAGGGCTACGCCACCGTCTCCACCACGAGCTGGATGCCCTACTCGTGGTCTATCAACAACGTGGCGTTTGCGGAGGTGAACAGCACCGCCCTCGCCTACTGGCAGAGCGGACGCTACGAGGAGGCTTTTCGCCTCTTTAAGAGCTCCATTCTCGACGGGATGTACCTTGGCGCAAGCCCGGGCAACTTTGGGCAAATCAGCTTTTACGATGCGGCGAGGGGCGAGTGCTACCGCGATTTTGGCGACCCCGTGGGCGTGGCCTCGCGGGTAATCGTGCAGGGGCTCTTTGGAATTTACCCCGACGCTATGAACGGCCGCTGGATCATTCGCCCCGGATTTCCCGACAGCTGGGATAAGGCCTCCATTACCACCGCCGACGTTTCGTTTGCCTTTGAGCGTACTCACGCCGCAGGCGCGACGGTGGAGAAATATACCATCCGCAAGCTGCCTCACCGCATAGACCTGCTGCTGAAAGCCCGCAGCGACCGGATAGCATCGCTCACCGTGAACGGGAAAAAGGCGGCGTGGACGCTGGAGGAAAACGCCGCCGGCTACCCGCTGGTGAAAATCCATGCGGAGCGCAGCGCGCACGACAGCGCCTGCCACGTGCAGGTAGCGTGGGGGGGTGAGGCGCTGGACAAGCCCCGGTGCGCGGCAGCCGCGGCGCTGGGCGAAACGTGGGAGCTGAGCGCTGGCTGCAAGCTCCTGCAGCTCCACGACCCGCAGGGTGCGCTGGGCGGCGTGCGCCAAAGCAAGAGCCTGCTCACGGGGGTGGCGCTGGGCGAAAAAGGGAGTCGAACGCTGTTTGTCCGGCTGGAGCAGGGGCAAATGCGCTGGTGGCAGCCCGTGCACCTCGAAATAGTTGACCGGTACGAGGTGGCGGACTTCGACCCGGAGGCCTCCGACCTCCGGTTTGCCCTGCGCAACAACACCGCAGCGGCGCTGTCGGGCACGCTGACGCTCGGCTCCGGCAGCAGGACGTACGCTGTGCCGGTGGATATTCCTGCCGGTGGAAAATCGGATACCATCGCCATTCCTGCGGGAACGGCTACAACCGGCGCCAACCGCGTGGCGCTGATGAAGGACGGCAAGGAGGTTCACCGCTTTGCGCTCACCTGCTGGAATATTCCGCAGGCGGCGGTGCGCTACGAGGCCGTGCCGCTGGAGGGGCTGATGAACGCCTCCGTTGCGCAGATTTTCAGGAACGAATACCTGACGCCGCGCTCGCCCTACACCACGCTGCAAATACCCAAGCAGGGGATTGGCGAGTGGTGTCACCCCCAAATGACGGCCTCCATAGACGACGCCGGGCTGCGCGCCGCCGCCGCCGCAGACGGTTGGCTGCAAACGCCGCCCGGAATACCTTTCAGGACGACGGCTACGCCCGCAGGTCGAAACGTTATCTTCACCTCGCTGTGGGATAATTATCCGGACAGGGTGGAGGTTCCGCTTAGCGGACGCGCAACCCACGCCTACCTGCTCATGGCGGGCAGCGCCAACCACATGCAATACCGCGTGGCAAGCGCTGTGGTTACGGTGGAGTACGCCGATGGCAGCAGCGACAGCTTAGCGCTGGTCAACCCCGACACGTGGGCGCCCATTGAGCAGGATTTTTACGCCGACGGCTACGCATTTCGCCTGAAAATGCCGCGCCCCTACCGCGTGCACCTCAAGTCGGGCTTGGTGAGCCGCAACCTCGCCAAAGACCTGAAAATAGACGGGGTGTACGGCAGGGCAATCGACGGAGGGGCGGGGATAATCCTCGACCTGCCGCTCAACGGAAGCAAAACCCTGAAAACCCTCCGGCTGGAAACCCGCGCCAATGACGTGGTGGTTGGCTTGATGGCGCTGACGGTGGTTAGGGATTAGTTAATGATTGGTGATGTCTGAAAATAGTAAACCGGATATTTGATAGGATGATGTTTATCTGAGCCAAATAATGCAAAAATACCAATTGAAACTTAGCAATTAACGCAAAATACGCTAATTCTTAGCGAAAAAATTTGGATTGCTGCATTTCATTGCTTACGTTTACATTTTTACGGATTTTTCTATCATTTATTATCGCTTGGTGAAATAGTTATTGCTTGGTGAAATGAACGCTTTCCTTTTTATCATCAAAAATATTGCAGCTCTGCCTGAAGCTAAGGCTGCGCGGCAGGGCATAGCTATAGCACGCGAGCACACACACACACACACACACACACACACACACACACACACACACACACACACACACACACACACACACACACACACACACACACACACACACACACACACACACACCAACCAACTCCTTACTTATTAATATCGCGCACGCGTACTATACACAATATTTCCCGAAATTACAAGTACTCCGCAGCATGTTTTTTACATGGGGCGGATTTTTTTAATGATTAATGATTAGTGATTAATGGCGCAAAGCGTGCAATGACGAGGACACGTAGAGGCGCAATGCGTTGCGTCTCTATCATCCGCGAACTAATAACCAACAACAAAAAACAAAAAAAACATGAAAACAAAAAACCTTCTTTTTTCCCTGCTGCTGGTAGGCGCGGTGGGAGTAACGGGCGCCTACGCACAGCCCAAGCCCAAGCTGGCGGTGCTGGTGGTGGGCATGGGGAGCGCCGCCAAGAGCGACGACTTTGCCGCCCGGCTGGGCAGCGACCTTAACCGGGACAACGAGTACGACCTGCAAACCAAGGACAACAAACCCGCTGTGGCGGACAAGCTGGCCGAGCTGCGCGCGCAGACCACGCCGGTGGACACCACCGGCCTCGCGGCGTGGGGAAAGGCCAACGGGATAGACCTCGTGCAGCTGGTGGTGCAAGCCCCGGATTATGGCGGGAT
>JAITQP010000158.1 GCA_031288885.1 Prevotellaceae bacterium
AGCAGCGGAGACGGCTGAAGCTGTGCTTACCGACGGCTCGGGGCATGTGTTGGAAGCAAACGATGGCGATGGCGATGCGACCGGTCAACTAAGCGCATTTAACAAGGTTAAAACCAGTAAAACCTCCAACGAGGTGATTTATGCCATTGAGTATGACTTTTCGTTGGGTCGCGGCAACAACATGATCCAATGCTGCCTGAACACAGAAGCAACAACATGGACGGATAATACGGGCACGAACGCAGGAGGCAAAGTATTCAAAACAAGTGTAGTGCACAACATGTATAACATCGCTGATGAAATTTACGACAGCTACGCTGACGGCGATGTGCGCGCCAAGGAAAAGAACTTCTTTTTCAAGAACTATACCTCACAGTCAGGGTCAACCTTTACCAGCAGCTCCCTCGACAACTGGTTCTGGTTTGATGAAACCGCAATGATTAATAGCCAAGGCACCAGCCTGAATTTTCCGGTATTCCGGTTCTCCGAGGTGTACCTTATTGCTGCGGAAGCGTACTTAAAGCAAGCGTCACCCAACACACCAAAAGCAACGGAATACGTGAATAAAGTGCGGGAACGCGCTTTCACGGTTGCCGGAACTCCGGCTGCCGGTTACACCGCATTCACAACGGTTACCATCGACAACGTGCTGACCGAACGCTTGCACGAGTTTCCGCTGGAATTTAAGGTGTGGGATGACATTCGCCGTACGCGCCTGTATCCGCAAGCGCAATCCGACAAATCCCTGCGCTGGGTAGACATTGCAACGGCAAATACCTATAACAAGCGCGAAAGCAAGTCGTTTAAAGACAAACAGCATTTGCTGATATGGCCTATTCCGCAGGTTGCCATAGAGCGTAATCCGGCGCTTGGACAAAACCCTGGCTATTAATATTTCATACATAATAGCAGCTTAATTAATATAATAAAGGGCGCTGTCCGGTAACCGGCGGCGCCCTTTCGTTAATATTCCAAATAAAATCGTACCTTTGCAGCGTATTATAAAAATAGCGCCTATATGAAAACAAAATTAATTCTCACGATTATCGCCGCCACGCTCGCGGCCTCGGGCAGCAGGGCGGGCGGCAACCCCGTCATTGAGGGCTGGTACGCCGACCCCGAGGGTATCATCTACGACAGCACCTGCTGGATTTACCCGACGTACAGCGACGTGTACGAGCAGCAGGTTTTTTTCGACTGCTTCTCGTCCAGCGACTTGGTGCACTGGAAAAAACACCCGCGCATCCTCGACACCACCGAAGTCCGCTGGGCAAAGCGGGCCATGTGGGCGCCCTCGGTCATCCGCAAGGACGGGAAGTACTACCTTTTCTTTTCGGCCAACGACGTGCACGAGGGCGAAATCGGCGGCATCGGCGTGGCCGTGAGCGACCGCCCCGAGGGCCCCTACAAAGACCTCCTCGGAAAGCCGCTCATCAGCAGCATTGTGAACGGCGCGCAGCCCATCGACCAGTTCATCTTCCGCGACAACGACAGCGCCTACTACCTATACTACGGCGGCTGGCGGCACTGCAACGTTGTGCGCCTGAGCAGCGATTTTACCGCCCTCGTCCCGCACAGCGACGGCACAATATACAAGGAGGTAACGCCCGAGCGCTACGTGGAGGGGCCGTTCATGCTCAAGAAAGACGGCAAATACTACTTCATGTGGAGCGAAGGCGGCTGGACAGGCCCCGACTATTCGGTAGCGTACGCCATTGCTGACTCTCCCCTCGGGCCGTTCCGCAGGGAAGAAAACATACTGCAGCAAGACGCTACAATCGCCACCAGCGCCGGACATCACTCGATAATCCAACCTTTTGGCGCCGACGACTACTACATCGTCTACCACCGCCGCCCGCGGGGCGAAACGCACGCCAACCACCGCGTAACGTGCATCGACCGGCTTTTCTTTGACGAAAACGGGCGCATTGAACCGGTGAAAATCACGTCCCACGGCGTTGGGCAAAAGCGCAGCAACCCTTCCGTTAAGCAGCAGTAGCCCGACGGCAACATTTGGGCTTTACTTAACCATTTGTAGTACAAGCATTTTCCTCCAAAATTATCAAAACTTGCAAAATTTGCAAGTTTTGATAATTTTGCCGTATCTTTGCAGCATGAAAAAAGTTATAGAGCGAACGGAGTACTTAAACAAGCTACTGTCATACAGGGATAAAGGTGTGATAAAGGTGGTAACCGGACTGCGGCGTTCGGGCAAGTCAACCTTGCTCAACGTGTTTAGGGACAGGTTGCTGGAGGTTGGCGTTGCCCAAGAGCAGGTACAGTTCTACAACTTTGAGCTGCCCGAAAATTACCTGAATAAAACTTGGGACGCCCTTTACTTTGAGATAAAATCGAAGCTGCCGCCGGACAAGCCCAGCTACATCTTCCTCGACGAAGTCCAAAACATAGCGCACTTTGAGCGGATGGTGGACGGGCTGTACGCCACCGAAAATACCGACGTTTACATCACCGGCTCCAACGCCAGCCTGCTGTCGGGCGAGCTGTCCACGCTGCTCAGCGGGCGGTACGTGGAAATTTCCATACTCCCCTTTTCGTTTCGGGAATATCTGGAGATGCGGCAGGTTGACACCTCAAACAGATACCTGAACTACGAGCTGCTCTTTTTTGACTACGTAAACGAAACGTCCATGCCCAAGGGGGTGGAGCTGCGCGACGGCGGGTTTGAGAAGATTTTTGAGTACCTCGAATACCTGTACGCCACCATTGTTGAAAAGGACGTCATGCAGCGCCACGCCATTTACGACAGGCGCGCGTTTAGCAACATTGTTAAATTTGTTGCCGGCAGCATTGGCAGCCACCTCTCCCCAAGCAGCATTGCCAAAGCGCTAAAGGCAGATAGCCAAAACATTCACCACGCCACCGTTGAAAATTACCTCGAATATCTGGTAAAAAGCTTCGTTCTGTATCAGGTAAGCCGCTTTGACGTAAAAGGCAAAAAGCAGCTGGCAACGCAGGAAAAGTACTATCTGGTGGATTTAGGATTTTTGAACATCCTGACCGGCAGGGAGAAGACAACAGACCGCGGGCATATGCTGGAGAACGTTGTTTACCTTGAGCTGGTGCGGCGCGGGTACAAGGTTTGGACGGGCTCCATGCGGGGGGGTGCGGAGGTGGACTTTGTGGCCAAGGACAAAACGGGCGACGTGGAGTACTACCAAGTTGCGTGGAGCATCGGCAGCCAGCAAACCGCCGACAGAGAATTCCGCTCGCTGGAGGCCATCAGGGACAACTACCCTAAGTACCTGCTGACAGCCGACTCCTTTCCGCTCAGCCGAAACGGCATAAGCCACCGCAACGTATTTGAATGGCTGCTATACCGGTAGCCTTTGCGCAGCATGCAGGCGCATGGGCACAAAAAAAAAGCATTTCATTGGCTGAAATGCTTTAAAAACATGCAACGTTTGCGCACCGTTTTCGGGGTGAGCGGGAAACGAGGCTCGAACTCGCGACCCTCAGCTTGGGAAGCTGATGCTCTACCAACTGAGCTATTCCCGCAGCATGGTTTTTGGGGTTGACCTAACAGGATTCGAACCTATACAAACAGAACCAAAATCTGTTGTGCTACCATTACACCATAGGTCAGTGCGGCAAAAATCAATTTGCGGGGGCAAAGATACAATAATGTTTTGTATTTTACAAACTCGCCGCCAACTAAAAACCAGCAGCAGCCATCCGGTAAGAAAAGTATCTACAAAAATTTTTTACGGGCATTGTTTTGCTGCTTGAAAAAAAATATCTACTTTTAGCGTATGAAAAAAATAATAAAATATTGTCCGGATGTAGGTAAATACCTCGTGGATGTTTCTAAGATAGTTCTTGGAAGTGTTGTCATTTCGACTATAATTAAGGGCAATTTTTCATTCTGCACGGATGGTAAAATGGTTGTTGCAGGTATAGCAACTTCACTATTTACGGTGATTTCAGGTATTATTCTTATAAATGTAACTAAATAATCATGGTAGAAACACTCACATGGATTTACGTTGGCATTAGCGTTGTCAGCGTTGCGCTTGTTGTTATGGCGTATATTGCCAAGTACTATAGCCGGCGCGACGCACCCCGCAGCTCGCAGCAGCCGGAAAGCGGTTTTTGAGGTAACCCCACCGGAAACTTCATCTCTACGTCCAAAAAAAATTTCGCAAATTATTTTGCACTTCTGCCGAAAAGAGCTATCTTTGCAGCCCGTTACCCGTTGGGGGCGGAGAGCGATGGAGTTTAACTCGGGTCAAATGGGCAGCCGCAAGGCTACGCGCTGACCTCAACCAAAAAGATTATCAAGATGAAAAGAACTTTTCAACCTTCCGTGCGCAAGCGCAGAAATAAGCACGGCTTCAGGGAGCGGATGTCAACCGCCAACGGCCGCCGCGTGCTGGCGGCGCGTCGCGCCCGCGGACGCAAAAAGCTCACCGTTTCCGACGAGCCCAAGTACGGCAAGTAGCCGCGCGGCAGGAGCGCGCAAAGCGGAATAGCCACGAATGTACGAAACCGGCAACAGCGTTGCTACTTTCGCACATTCGTGGCTATTGAATTTTGGAGGAGGCGGGATTACTCCTGCGGCTCCCGCAAAAAGAAACGATTACTATTTTAGGGTCTGCCTGCCACTTTGAGCGCAGCTCATAAAAAATAT
>JAITQP010000190.1 GCA_031288885.1 Prevotellaceae bacterium
TTGAATTTGTTGTTCCCTCTACTCTAAAGGCTTTTCGTGGGAAGTAATCCGCCCGTTGTTTTGAGAGGTTTCTGCTCCTCTGCCCGTTGGTGGTGGTTGGGCGTCCACGTAGGGACATAAAAAAAGCGTGAAACTCAACTGCTTCCTGTAATCGGTGGTATTTGGCGACCAAAATCAAAAGGAATAAGTCAAGTTCACGCTCACGCGTGAACATTGCGACTTAATTCTTCTTGATTTATCGTTAAATTGCCAAATTTTCCGATCACGAAGAATAAAAGCTCAATGCTTCTAAAGTATGTATTAAAAGTATGCGCGCATTACTGCGCTGTATATGTCATAGGCACAAATTGTTTTTATATTTCCACCTGCAAATGTACAAATAATTATTTCAATTGTCCAAATCGGGGTAAAAATCAGAAGCGACGTTGTGGTAACGATACTAAGTACGGAATATTTTATCTGACTTCATAAATTATTTAAAAAAGTCATGAAAAAAATTGGTTGTTGGAAACTTTTCCATATCTTTACTCGTAATTTCTGTTTGCCAGCATTTATGGCGAGTAAACAGCTACTAAGAATAGGCGAAATATTGCTGTGCCCGCTGCACGCCGGCGGGTACTTGCAATAACGGTGGGGCGCGCTGACAGCTTTGCTGTGCTCCGCGCAATTTTTAATCCTTAAATCTGCAACTAAAATGATACATACATATACCCATATACATATACTTACGCATACTTACGTACACTTAAGCACGCGCGCACGCGCATTTACACCTATCAGCGAGCTACGAAGCTCCGCGCGTACGTAATTCACCAAGTTAACTTTCAAATTTCAGCGATTTCCGCAGCATGCTTTTTGCATGGGGGCGTTTTTTTCACCTTGACGGGAGAGTCTTGTTAGGGTAAAAGCGGCCTCCATTGGGAGAGCTGTGAGAGGGCGGCAGAATAGCGTTTAACAAAATAACATCAATAGCCATGAAATCAATAATAAAATCCTTATACTTTTTATACTTCGCGCTTGTGGGCATTGCCCTTTTTGTGGGCAAGGCTGCCGGCGCGCAAACCGTTGCCGAAGGCACTATCGGCGATTGCATATGGACGCTCACCGGCAGAGGTGGCAGCCTTACCCTCACCGTTGGCGGAGAGGGAGAGATGATGAATTACGTTAGCTACAGTAGTCGGGGCGTAATCATCAGAGACCTGCCGGCGCCACCGTGGTGGTCGCTTAAAGACAGCATCAAAGTGGTAGCCGTAGAGGAGGGGGTGACGCATGTTGGCAGCTGCGCTTTTAAGAACTTCACAAGGCTGGAGTCGGTGAGCATTTCCTCGTCGGTGGTTACCATCGCTAACGAGGCCTTTTCAGGCTGCGTAAACTTGGCCAGCATTAACTTTGCCGCATCCTCTTCGCTGGAGGTTATTGGCGAGAAAGCTTTTAGCGGATGCTCCACGAAGCTGGCGTTGGTGATCATTCCTGCGTCGGTGATAGCTATTGACAAGTTCGCTTTTTCGGGCTGTAAAAATTTGTCCGACCTTGTCTTTGCCGTCCCCTCGTCGCTGGAGGCTATCGGTGAGAGGGCTTTTTACGAATGCTTCTCTTCAAGCTTAACCTTAAGGTCGGTAGCTATTCCTGCATCGGTAGCGACCATCGGTAACGAGGCTTTTTCGGGCTGTAAAAACTTGTCCACCCTTACCTTTGCCGCACCCTCACAGCTGGAGGCTATCAGTGAGAAGGTTTTTTTCGGTTGCAACTCGTTGACGTCGCTAACCGTTCCTGCGTCGGTGAGGGCTATTGGCGCCAGCGCCTTTGCAGGCTGCGAAAAATTGACCACCCTTGACATTGCCTCCCCCTCGCTGCTGGGATCAATAGGCATAAGCGCTTTTTCCAAATGCTACCTGCTGACGTCAGTGTCCATTCCGGCGTCGGTGACGGCTATCAGCAACGATGCTTTTCTCACCTGCTCAGAGTTGACCTCCATCAACGTTGACCCCGCCAACACTATCTATGCTTCCGAAGGTGGCATGCTGCTGAATAAGCAAAAAACAAAGATAATACTTTGCCCTCGGGGGAAATCCGGCTCGGTGACCATCCCCGCGTCGGTAGCGTCTATCGACGGGAGCGCTTTTGCCGGATGCGTCAAGCTGACGGACACGCTGACTATTCCGGCGTCGATGACGGCTATCGGCAGCCTCAATTTTTCCGACTGCCTGTTTACCTCCGTTATCAACCATAGCCTAACCCCGCAAAGCATCGGCAACTCAGCCTTTGGCGGCACTACAAAGAGAAAAGGGATGCGCCTGACGGTGCCCGCCTCGGTGGCGCCTGCATACAGGACGGCTACCGTGTGGAAAGAGTTTGGCAGCGTGATAGGCAACGACGTGCTGCTGCACGTTGGGACAAGCGGGGGTGGCAGCGTTGAGGGGACGGCCTGCGGGATGCACCCCGCCGGAGAGGCGGTGAAGCTGACCGCTATCGCCACCGCAGGCGGCGTCTTTTGGGGCTGGCAAGTAACCTCGGCTGCGACAGGCGTAGCCGCCGCCGAGCTTATCAAAGCCAACCCGCTGTCCTTTACGCTTACGCAGGATACCCTCCTCACGGCCGTTTTTACCAAGGCGCTCAGCGTAAGCGTCAGCGCCGGAAAGCTTAGCGCCGTTGAGGATATTACCAGCGTAACGCACCTCACGCTCACGGGCACGATAGATGCGCGCGACGTGAAGATTATGCGCGACCACATGACGTTTCTCACGGAGCTGGACTTGAGCGGCGCTACCATTGCCGCCTACGAAGACGGGAGCGGAACAGCGAACACTATCTTCTACCCCGCTAACGAAATGCCGATGGTGTCGTTTTCCAACAAGACCACCCTTACTTCGGTAGCGCTCCCGCGCAGCATGACCTCCATTGGAGACGGAGCTTTTATGGGATGCCGCGGGTTGACGGGCGCGCTGACTATTCCCGCGGGGGTAACGTCTATCGGTAATAGAGCTTTTGAGAATTGTAGGTTGACGAGGGTAGCTATTCCCGAGGGGGTAATGACCATCGGCAGCGCTGCTTTTTCCGGCTGCTCCCGCCTGACGGGCACGCTGGTACTTCCCGCCTCGCTAACGTTTATTAACGAAAAAACTTTTATGGATTGCGGCGAGCTGACGGGCGGGCTGACCATTCCCGCAGGGGTAACGTCTATCAGCCGTGACGCGTTTAAGAATTGCATCAAGCTGACGTCTGTTACCATTCCCGCAGGGGTGCAGGATATCGGCTACGCCGCGTTTTCGGGATGCCGCGGGTTGACGGGCACGCTGACCATTCCCGCGGGGGTAAAGGTTATCGAAGACCAAGCTTTTGATGTTTGCAGCGGGTTGACGGCGCTAATCCTTTCGGCATCGGTAGAAACCATCAACAGCTACGCTTTTGCCAAATGCGACAACATGACCTCCGTAACCAGCTACAGGCTGACGCCGCAAAGCATCAACGCCAATGTTTTTAGCGACGTAGGCAGCAAGAGCCTGACGGTGCCCACCTCGGCGTTAAGTGCGTACACAAGCGCTGCCGTGTGGAAAGATTTTAAATCCAAGTCCGGCCTCACCGGCGTGCTGCTGGAGGTGGACGTAAAGGGGGCCGGCAGCGTTATTGGCGTGAGCTCCACCTCCGGCCTGTATCCGGCTAACACCACCCAGACCCTGACCGCCGTTGCCGCCATAGGCTACCGCTTTGAGCGCTGGAGGGTGGGCAGCTGGGCAAGCGCGGCAGCTCAGCTCGTAGAGGTCAACCCTCTTGCCGTTACGCTTACGCAGGATACCGTTGTCACCGCCGTCTTTAGCAGAATACCCAAAGCGCTCAGCGTTAGCGTAAGCGCCGGCGAGCTGAAGGACGTTGAGGGCATTGATGATGTAGCCCACCTCACGCTCACGGGCACGATAGACGCGCGCGACGTGAGATTTATGCGCGACAACATGCCGCTCCTCGCGGAGCTGGATTTGAGCGGCGCTACCGTTGCTGCCTACACGGGCAGAGGAGGAACATCCGACTTCCTCACGGCTTACCCCGCTAACGAAATGCCGAAGTGCTCGTTTTTTAATTTAACTACCGCTACGTCTAAAACATCCCTCACTTCGGTAGCGCTCCCGAACAGCATTACCTCCATTGGATACGAGGCTTTTAGAGATTGCAGCGGGTTGACGGGCCAGCTGCAGCTTCCTCCAAAGGTAACAACCATCGACTACAGCGCTTTTTCCGGTTGCAGCGGGTTGACGGGAACGCTGACCCTTCCTGAAGGGATAACAACCATCGGCTATTGGACTTTTGGCAGATGCCACGGGTTGACGGGAACGCTAACCCTTCCCGCATCGGTAACAAGCATCGGCTACAGCGCTTTTAACGATTGCAGCGGGTTAACGGGCCCGCTGACCCTTCCTGCATCGTTAACAACCATCGGCCACGAGGCTTTTAACGCTTGCAGCGGGTTAACGGGAACGCTGACCATTCCCGAAGGGGTAAAAACTATCGAATACAACGCTTTTGCAGATTGCAGCGGGTTGACCTCCGTAGTCACCTACAGCCTGACGCCGCAAAGCATCTCTCCAGATGTTTTTACCAACCTTGCTAAGGTAAAAACCATGACCCTGACGGCGCCCACCTCGGCGTTAGCGGCGTATCAGAACCGCGCTGTGTGGAAAGAATTTGCCAACATGACCGGCGCAGGGTTGCTGCTGGCGGTGGGGACAAGCAACACGGCGCTGGGCAGCGTGTCCGGCGCGGCGACGGGAATGTACGCGGCCGACACCACCCTAAGCCTGACAGCTACCGCCACCGCAGGCGGCGTGTTTGTAGGCTGGACAAGCAAAGGAGCACAGATGGGGACAAACGCCATGCTGTCCGTTACGCTGACGCAGGACACGGCGATTACCGCCTTTTTTGGCGCAAGAATTGCCTGCTGCCCCACCACGGCGGGCAAGCTGTGGAGTATTCCCAACGCTGAGCTTGCCGTCCACCTTACAGTTACGGGCGTTATTGATGCGCGCGACGTGAGGTTCATGCGCGACAACATGCCGTACCTGCGCGTGCTCGACCTGAGCGGGGCAACCATCGAGGCCTACACGGGCGTTGTGGGCACGCTGAGCGGTAGCGCATCCTACGCAGCCGACGAGCTGCCGTCCAAAGCATTCTTCTCCAAGAGCAGCCTTAAGGAGGTGAGGCTCCCCAAGAGCTTGTCGTCCATCGGCAGCGAGGCGTTTAAGGGTTGCAGCGGCTTGAGCGTGGTTGCCGCCTACAGCGTTGAGCCGCAGGACATCGACGGAAAGTCCGTTTTTGACAACGTCAACCTAAGCGCGTGCACGCTGTACGTGCACCCAAAATCGCTGGCTAAATACGCCAGCAAGCCTGTGTGGTCGAGCTTTACCCCGCAGCTACCTCTTCCAAGCTACGAAGCCTTCTTTAACGTTGGCGGCGGCACTATCGTCAACCCTCAGGAGGTTTTGTCGCATGAGCTGGCGAGCAGGCCTACCCCCGACCCTACCCAAACGGGCTACACGCTTGTGGGGTGGTACAAGGAGGTTACGTGCGTCAACGCGTGGGACTTTGGCTTAGACAAGATAACGCAGCCCACCATCATCTACGCCAAGTGGGAGAAAAACAGGTACGCCGTCACCTTCAACAGCCGAGGTGGCAGCGCCGTGAGCCCTCAGGAGATACTTCACGCCGGTAAAGCGTCGCGCCCCTACAACCCCGTTCGGGCGGGCTACACGTTTGCGGGCTGGTACAAGGAGGCTACGTGCGCCAACGCGTGGGATTTTGACGTAGAGAAGGTGGTGCAGCCCATCACGCTCTACGCTAAGTGGGATACCACCATGTACAACGTAACCTTTAACAGCCGAGGCGGCAGCGCCGTAGCTACGCAGCCGGTAGATCACGGCTACACCGTTCCGCTTCCCGCCAACCCCACCAAAACGAGCTACACGTTTGGGGGATGGTACAGGGAGGTAGGATGCACCACCTACTGGAACTTCTCCACCGACGTGGTCACGGGCAACATGACGCTCTACGCGCAGTGGATTACCGGCGGCAAGCCCACCTGCACCATCACCTTTAACTCCGACGGCGGCAGCGCCGTTGACCCGCGCACGGTGGAGTCCGGCAAGCCATTTTTGCGCCCCGCCAACCCCACCAAAAAGGGCTACACGTTTGCGGGGTGGTACAAGGAGGCTGCGCACGTCAGCGCGTGGGACTTCGGCGCAGACAAGGTAGCGCAAAGCATGACGCTCTACGCTAAGTGGAATGAAAATCCGGATGTACAGCGCTATACGCTCATTTTCGCTGGCAACGGCGGCAGCGTGCATACGGACTCCGCAAGCAAGGTGGTTATCTCCGGCTCGGCGGTAGGCAAGCTCCCCACGCCCACGCGCAAGGGCTACACGTTTACCGGCTGGAACACCAAAACCAACGGCAGCGGCACGACCTATACCGCCACCACCATGTATAGCGCATTGAGCAGCACCATGCTTTACGCGCAGTGGAATGTTATCACCTACACCATCACGTATAACGACGTGGCAGTTACTGAGCACAGCAACCCGCCCTCTTACACGGTGGATAGCAGCGAAATTGTGCTGCGGGACGCCGCAAGAGCCGGTAGCACGTTTGCTGGCTGGTACGACAAGGCAACCGGCGGCAGCAAGGTGAGCGTTATTCCGGCGGGCGACACGGGGCACGTTGCGCTCTGGGCAAAATGGAAAGAGAAGCGCACCGTGAGATTTTTCAACGACACCTCCGAATACACCAGCTACAGCCGCACCATAACGGACGGCGACACGGTGAGCAAGCCCTCGCCTGACCCCACAAAAACTAACCACGACTTCGTTGGCTGGTACAAAGAGGCTACGTGCGTCAACGCGTGGGATTTCTCCGGCAGCGTTGTAACGCAAGATATCGACCTCTACGCCAAGTGGTGGTCAAAAATTAGCGGGACTTACACGCTTGTCTTCGCCGGCAACGGCGGCAGCGTGCATACGGACTCCGCAAGCAAGGAGGTTGC
>JAITQP010000218.1 GCA_031288885.1 Prevotellaceae bacterium
CAACAGGCTACTTATAGGCGAAATTACAAGCTTTGAGCTATACGGCGCAGACATGAATTTAATAGGTACGTATTCTTTTTAAATTTAACGGACGCTCAGGCACACACATACAAGAGTTAATAATTAATGTAGAGGCTAAAAGTTGGGCTCATGTCGCAGGTGAAGAAATTTTTTTCTTTCGCTTCTTTAGGCGAAAAGTTCATTCGGCTCGTGGAACGGATGCCGGTGAGCGTGTTGCTGGTCGTTGGACTGACGGTATTAGCCCTCATTAACACTAATGTAGAAGGCTATGAGGTACCCTACCGCTGGTGGGTATTTTGTTCGGTGGGGCTGCTTATCAGCGTTGCGGCGGCGCTGTGGCTGGAGGATAACGTAAAAGCTGCTTGGCGGCGGTACTTATGGACGTTGGCTATCGTTGCATGCGGGGGCGTATATAGCCTCCTGCTTCCGCAAGATTTTGGCTTAATGTACTTCGCAGATTGGTTGCAGGTTGCCGTTTTAGGCGTTGTTTTTTTCCTTGCCAGCTTTTTCATATCATTTTTGGCGAGAAGCAAAGACTACGCGTACTGGCAGTTTGGCGCAAAAACGCTGCTGCAAATGGTCATTGCCGGATGCTTTGGCGGGTTGCTGCTCGGAGGATTGTGCTTGGCGGCGCTGTCTATTGAGAAGCTGTTTAGTGCAAATATAGACCGTAGCATATACATAAATTTGTGGACATGCTGCATGCTGCTGTTCACCCCGCTTTATTTTCTGGCAAATATTTCGGGGCAAAAAGAAAAGCATAGCTCGGAAATATCGGCGGAGGGTGAAAATAAAATACTGAAAACAACGGGTTTGTATATTCTCACGCCGCTACTTGCTATTTACGCGCTAATTCTCTACATTTACCTACTCCGGATTGTTGCCACATGGGCGCTGCCCGACGGGTGGGTGTCGTGGCTGGTGTCGGCGTTGGCCATTGGCGGGTTGCTGCTCACCACCATCGTTTACCCCATGCGAGCAGCGGGTAACCGTTTGGCAGAGTGGCTTTCGCGCTATTCGGGCATCGTCATACTGCCGTTGCTGGTTTTGATGACGGTGGGCATCGGGAGGCGCATCAGCGATTATGGCATCAGCATCAACCGCTGCTACATTCTTTTGTTAAACATTTGGTTTTACGGAATTTACATCTACCTGTTTATCACTAAAGCAAAGCATATCAAGTGGATACTGATTTCTCCGGTGGTAATTATCTTGCTTGCATCGGTAGGGCCATGGAAATTTTCGTCCGTAACCAAGCGAATATTGTTGAGTAAAGTAGAAACGGTGCTGGACGGACGGACGCTAACTCTGTCCAACTCCGCCCCATGGCTAAGTGAGCTGAACGAAGACCAAAAGCTCGAAATCCGCGAGGCGCTTGACTATTTGGCGGCTACTTATGGGAAAGGCAGCATTCAGGCATTTTTCAAAGACGACGTCAAAGACAAATCCATGTATGACATTTTTGCGGATTTAAAGCTGGATGACCTGAAAAAGACGAAGCTGAAAAACAGCTACCAAGGATTTTCGTTCTGTAGCGATACAGAGCTGGGGCTTTTAGAGCTCAAAGAGTACCAATCCTGCATTACGTTTTCATCCAACGTTGGCAAAGGCGGGAATAAAATTATCGAAATCAGCGTGGATAGCGCGCTGCTGCATGTACGCATTATCCCCCACAGCCGCTCCGTATCGTTTCCGATAAAAGATTTGGTGCTAAAGCGAATAAATAATCCTGACAAGCCGCAAACCTCGCTTGTGCTGGAAGCGCTTGGCAGCGACAGCACGCTCAGGGAGGCGCCCGCGCACCGGTATTTGCTGGTTGTTACGGAAATGTTTGGCGGGTACGATGCGGCAAAAGACAGCCTGTCGGTACATAGCTGGAAAGGAGTTTTGTTTTACAAATAGCTAAAATGAGTTTACACATACAAATAGTATCCCCCAAGGGCACGCTGTACGAAGGCGACCTGCTCTACGCCGTTTTCCCGGGCGTGGCGGGCGAGTTTGCCGTGTACCCCGACCACGCCCCCATCATTTCGTCGCTGAAAAGCGGGACGATACGGTGCGTGGTGGGCGAAAAGAGCGAGGAGGCTATCGAAATCGGAGGCGGATTTGTGGAGGTGAACGAAAATAACGTAACGGTGTGCGTAGAGTAAATGGCCATGAAAATTTTTCTTTCGGACAGCCTGCGCGGCCGAGTAGCGGAAACGCTGATGTATCTTACCCTCATAGGATACTTTACGCTGTACTTCCTGCTGCAGCCGCAGGTGGTGCTTGATTTAGCTGCGCCGATGCTGTTTGCGATTTTTTTCTTAACTTTCCGCACCCTAATGGCGCGGTGGAAGAGCAGGCTATACGAAGACAACCGGAAAATCCGGCACATTTTCATGTACTTCATGACGTGGAAGCTCGGTAAAATGCTGGCAAGCGCGGTGCTCATCGTGTGCTACATGAAGCTTTGCGGCGAGCAGCTGCGGGCGTTTTTGATTTCGTTTGCGCTGTTTTACCTGATACAGATGTGGGTAGAAATAGCCGCGTGGCGGGAGGTGGAGCATAAAATTAAGGCAAATGGAGAAACTTGAAATCAAAAATTTTGACTTCAAGCTGGGGAGGTAAAAACAAACTCCCTAACACCTTTGCCGAAAAGGGGGTTGGCATTGAAGTAAATAATATGGAAACACTTATTGTCATCGGCATCGTTGGAGGAGGGGTTATCCTCATGGGTATTGTTGCCCTGCTTATCCCCGATAAGTCGTAATGTTGGTTTTGCCAAAATAATCGAAATCAAGCATACTGTAAAGCAACGGAAGTAAAATACGGGAACTTTACAGAAATCCAAAGAATTATGAGCGAAGTAGTAAAATTCATGCAGGTCGAGGAAAGGATTGTAGCAGTACGCAATCAGCAGGTAATTCTTGATAGCGACGTAGCCGAGCTGTACGGCGTGGAAACAAAGCGCATCAACGAGGCGGTAAGCAACAACCCCGATAAATTTCCGGAAGGATACATTATTGGGTTGACTGACGGCGAATGGAAAAACTTGAAGTCGAAAATTTCGACTTCAAGTTGGGGTGGTAAAAACAAACTCCCGAACGTCTTTACTGAGAAAGGTTTATACATGCTTGCTACCATACTGAAAAGCCCAAAAGCAACGCAAACTACGCTGGCGATAGTAGAAACTTTTGCCAAAATACGGGAGCTTGCACGCACCGTCGCAGAAATTTCCGCAACCCGCGAGGAGCCAAAGCAAAAAACGCTCATGCAAAAAAGCGGCGAAATCATAACGGATATACTCGGAGATGATTTGCACGTAACCGATACGGAAACGAGCATCGAAATCAACTTTGCCCTTATGAAGTTCAAGCATACTGTAAAGCAACGGAGGTAAAGCACGGGAGCCTTACAGAAGTCCAATACAAATTATTTTAGAGCTAAGCTAAAAGGTGAACATCAAAAAACATACCATACTGCTGTGCATCGCCGCCCTTGCGGTGTGCCAGCCCCTGCGCGCAGCGGCAAGCGAGCACGCCGGCGGCGGGCAAACGGAGCTCAACGTGGGCGACATTATCACGGAGCACATATTCGACAGCTACTGGTGGCACATCACCACCTACAGGGGCCACCACGTTTCCCTGTACCTGCCCGTCATTGTGCGCTCCGGCAGCGGCGGCTGGCACGTGTTCTCCTCCAAGCATCTGGCGCACGGCGAGGCGTACCGAGGCTTCCGCATAGCCCAAAAGGGGGAAAAGCACGAGGGCAAGGTGGTGGCGGTGGGCGCGGCAGGCGAGGTGTACCGCCCGTGGGATATTTCCATCACCAAAAACGCGCTCGCGCTCATGATTAACTCCGCCATCATGCTCGCGCTATTCCTGAGCGTAGCGCGCTGGTACAGGCGGCGCCCCAAAAACTCCACGCCCAGCAAGCTTGTGTGCGCCGTGGAGATGTTCGTCATGGACGTTGAGGAAGAAATTGTGCACACCAGCATCGGTAAGGACTACAAGCGGTACTCGCCCTACCTGCTCACGGCATTCTTCTTCATCCTCATCAACAACGTAATGGGGATCATACCCATTTTCCCGGGCGGCGCCAACACCACCGGCAACATCGCCATTACGTGCGTGCTGGCGGTGTGCACCATGCTGGCGGTCAACGTGTTTGGCAACCGCGAGTACTGGCGGGAAGTTTTTTGGCCCGACGTGCCGCTGCTGCTCAAGGCGCCCATTCCGCTCATGCCGTTCATTGAGCTCTTTGGGGTGTTTACCAAGCCATTTGCGCTGATGATACGTCTGCTGGCCAACATTTTTGCGGGGCACACGGTTATCCTTGCGTTCACGCTGCTGATATTCATCACCGCCAAGCTGGGCACAGGCATCAACGCCGGAATGACCGTTTTCTCGGTCTTGCTCTCGTTTGTGATGAACTGCCTCGAGCTGCTGGTAGCCTACATTCAGGCGTACGTGTTCACGCTGCTGTCGGCGGTATTCATTGGGCTTTCGCGCCCCGAGCACCACGCAGCGCATAAGAAAGGTTAGGGAGGAGAAAAAATGATGGAAAACCCGCTGGAGGTAAATGAAATAAGGTAATGAGGTTGGTTGTGGTGGGGCAAATCGTTGGCTACTGAGGTTGTTTTGTTGAGAAAATTAGGTTGTAAATGAGGTTGCGGCGCTTTCCGCCATTGCGAGCGTCCAATAAAATTTACATTAACAGGGTTGCACGCTTTGCGTCATTGCGAGCGAAGCGAAGCAACCGAAGCGTAGCGGAGTTCGGCGTAGCCAATCCAGAAATACGGGCAACGCGTGCGTCGCTGGATTGCTTCGTTTCGCTCGCAATGACGCAAGGCGTGCCAAAAACGGGGGAGATTAAATATGATATATTAACCCCATTACGATATTTCCAGCTTGATTTGAATATTTTAAGCATACTATTTTAAACAAACTATTTTATAAACCACTAAAAACAAAAAAATTATGTCACCACTACTAACTACGCTGCTGCAAATCACCAACCTGCCGCAGGCGTTTGCGGCGCTCGGCGCAAGCATTGCCGTTATCGGCGCCGGCATCGGCATCGGAAAAATCGGCGCCTCGGCCATGGAGGCCATGGCGCGCCAGCCGGAGGCCGCGGGCACCATCCGCATGTCCATGATCATCATGGCGGCCTTTGTGGAGGGCGTTGCGCTGTTTGCCATTGTGCTGTGCTTCCTCGTGTTGTACTCCTAATCGAACGCTGCTATGGCATTGCTCACACCTGATTTCGGGCTCCTGTTCTGGATGCTGGTCAACTTCCTGATAGTTTTTGGGGTGCTGGCCAAGTTTGGCTTTCCGGTCATCACGCGCATGGTCAGCGAGCGGCGCGACCACATCAGCCGGTCGCTTCAGGCGGCGGAGGAGGCCACGAAAAAGCTGGAAAACGTACGGCAAGAATCGCTGGCAATCCTTGAGGAGGCGCGCGCGCAGCAAACCGAAATCATCAAAAAGGCCATCGCCGACGGCGAGCAGCTCGTGCGCAGCGCCCAGCAGCGGGCTGCGGACGAAGCCCAAAAGCAGCTCGAGGCCGCCCGCCGCAGCATTGACCTGCAAAAGGAAAAGGCGCTCAGCGAAATCAACGCGCAGGTCGCCCTGCTCTCGGTGGACATCGCGGAGAAAATCCTGCGCCGCCAGCTCGACGACCGCGCGCATCAGGAGTCCTTTGCGCTGCAAATGGCGGAGGAGGCGGAGAGCATCCGCCGGAAGCGAAGCCACAAGCGCTAACGGGCAGCAACCATCACGCGCACATAAAGCGTTACTACCATGAATGACGGACTTATATCGAAGCGCTACGCCAAGGCGCTGCTGGAGTTTGCCGCGGCACGCGGCGAGGACAGGCGCATGTACGACAGCATGCGGCAGCTGTCCGACGCCATGGCGGCCACGCCGCGCCTCCGCGAGGCGCTGCAAAGCCCCGTGATGCCGGCGGGCGACAAGGAGGCGCTGCTGTGCAGCGCGGTGGGCGCGTTGGCGGGCGAAGCCTACCGGCAGTTTGTGCGGCTGGCGCTGGCCAACCGGCGCGAAGGCTCGCTGCAGAGCATCGCCCTGAGCTACCTCGACCTGTACCGCCGCGCGCACCGGATTGGGCGGATTTCCGTCGTCTCGGCGGCGCCCCTGTCCACCGCCCTAATCGACAGGATACGGCGCGACGTGGAGCGGCGCACGCGCGGCACGGTGGAGCTCGACGCGCGCGTGGAGCCGAGCTTGGGGGGCGGGTTTATTTTTCAAATGGACGACCTCCGCCTCGACGCCTCCGTGGCAGGCCAGCTGGAGAAAATCCGAAGAAAGCTGGCGAGCTGAAAAATGAGTAAAAAATCTGAGCAATGAATATGCCCACAATAACGCTAAACGTACCGCAAAGCTTGGGGTTGCTCCCCACCTTTGATTTTTCCGTCTATCTGGCGGCAAAGCTTTACGAAGACGAAATACTTTCGGCGGGGCAGGCTTCGCTGCTGGCAAATCTATCCAAGCGCGGGTTTATTGAGCTGATGGGCAAGTATGGCGTTTCGACCTTCAGCACAAAAGTTGAGGATTTGTTGGAGGATATCAAAAATGCGTAGAGG
>JAITQP010000001.1 GCA_031288885.1 Prevotellaceae bacterium
CCCGTAAAGCCATACGGCAACGAAAACTGCTATAAATTTTTGGCAGAGCAAAATCCGCTGCTCGCCACGCTCAAGCAAAAGCTGGACTTGGACTATGAGTGAATGAGGCGCTAAGGAATGGCGTTGTTGCAACCTCATTCACAACCTGATTTCCTCAACAAAATAACACCTAATTAATCAGCTAAAGAAACGAACTATGAAAAACGCCATTGGCAAGGCTAAAGAGGCGTGCCAAAACGCAGGTGAAAGCATCGCCTATCATTTTGCTGACGTCAGCAAGGTGATAGCCATGCCCCAAAAGGGCTGAATATGTAGAAAAAGACAAAAGAGTGTGCCGGCAGGCACAATATGACATATTTTAATAACTTTTGCTATATTCTTGCCAACGATTATAACAGCGCTGAAGATTGCTCTAAACGCGGGTTCCGTAGCGGCGGCTTTAATTCCGATGACGCCTCAGGTTGGCTGCGTGTACCTGCCCGCTGCAATCCCTCCGCGGTCAACTACCGCAATTATGGCGTTGGCTTCCGCGTGGTTTTGCCTGCGCAGTAGGCTTGGTGAGCAAAAGGGCGGCAGCTCCCCTCCCCTACTCTCCTTTCCTCATAAAATACGCCCGCTCTTCCGGCAGAAATCGCTCAATGGCGTAGCGGAGGGCGGTGCGGGGCATTTGCCCGTGGTGCTTTTCGAGGAAGCTGACCAGCGTATCCTTGTCCTTTTTGCCCACCTCCCGCAGCATCCAGCCAACGGCTTTGTGTATCAGGTCGTGCTTGTGGGAGAGGAGCTGCGCCGCGAGCTTCAGCGTGTCGTCGAGCTGCCGGAACTTGATGAACATCCACGTGGAGACAATGGCAATGCGCTGCTCCCAGAGGTTGTGGCTGTCCGCCAGCCGGTAGAGCAGGCTTCTGTCCGCCTTGTCCAGCAGGTATGCGCCAACAATGTCGCGGCAGGAAACGTCCACCAAGTCCCAGTTGTTGACGCGGCGCGTGTTTTGCAGGTAAAACTCAAATATCGCCCTGCGCTCCTCGCCCTTTGCCTTTTTGAACTGCTTTACAAGGCACAGCAGGCCTGCAAGGCGGGCTTCGTGGTAGGCGGAGTCCAGCAGCGCCTGCACCTCGGGGAGGGGCATTGGCGGGGCGTACTTTACGATGTCCCGCAGCACGGGCGCGGTAACGCCAAGCATGACGTCGCCCTCGGCGTACTGCCCTTTTCCGGTTTTAAAAAATCCCCGAAGAAATGCAGCCCGCTCAGCGTCGGCAACAGATAGTAGCTCTTGAAGTATAAATTGTGCGCTCATAAATTCCAAATTTTACTTTAGCGCAAACGTAGCCGTAACGGGGTTGTGGTCGGACTGCTCAAAGCCGAGCCGGTGCACCGCAACGCTCACGACGCTTACGTTTGGCGAAACCAGAAAAAAATCCACCACCGAGGTGAGGGATTGCCCCTCCACGTATGGCTGGTTGGCAAACCGCATGGTTTCGGCGGTTTTGTCGTACGCCCACTGCCAGCCTTCGGGAAACAAGTCGCTGCCGATGGCGTATGGCGTATACTGCGGGGTGGCTGCGCGGTTTTCGTACCCGGGCGGGGTTTGGTTCCAGTCCCCGCCCACCACTACGTAGCTGCCGCGCTCGTACTCCTGCAGCGCAAAGCTGCGCAGCATTTCCATTTCGTCGGCGCGCTGCCGGCCGTTGTCAAAGGCGGAGTTGTGGGTGTTTATCAGCACCAGCTCTTTTCCGCTCTTGGTGGCGTAGCGGCACGCCAAAAAGCAACGCTTGAGCAAAAAAATGTGCTGCGGGTAGGGCGTGCTGCTGGGGTAGGCGTGGCGCGCCACGTGCGATGGCTCGTACGCGCCAAGCGTGGCCACGCCCGCCTGCACGCGGCCAAGCGGGTGGAAAAAGGGGGCGGGCACAAACCACGCCTTGTAGTTATACGCAAAAAAGCGCCGGCTCTCGTCGTATCGCTCGCCGGCAATGCTGCGCAGCTCGTCTATGCCGTAGCTGCGCTTGGAGCCAACGTCAACCTCCTGCAGCAGCAAGAAGTCGCCGGTGTGGGCTTGCAGAAAGCGGCTCACGCCCTGCAAGCTTTCCAGCACCTCCCTTTCGGCAGGGCGCACCATTTTCCCCCCGTCGTAAAAAAAGTCGGACGATTTTCCAAGCCCGCAGTAGCCTATGTTCCATGAGGTGACGGAGAGGCTGTCGGGCAGCCGCTGCGGGGCCTGCGGGTTGCTGTACAGCACCTCCTGCGGCGCAGGGCTGTAGGCGGTAAAGGTGGCTATCGCAAAAAAAAGCAGCCCCGCCGGAAGTATCAGCACGGTTGCCGCCGTAATGAGGTGGGAAAGTAGCTTTTTGCTCATGGGGGTTGGGTTAATGTTACGCGCCTACTCGCTCTCCGCCGCCTTTCGCAGCGCCTCCACCAGCTCGTGCACCTGCGGCCTGCCGATGCACAGCGGCGGGAGCAGCCGGATGACGTGCGCTCCCGCCGCGCCGGTAAATATTTTGTGCTCAAAGAGCAGCTTGCTGCGCAGCGCGCCCATGGGCTTTTCCATCTCCATCCCAACCATCAGCCCGCGCCCGCGCAGCTCCTTAACGCCGGCTACCGAGCGCAGCGCGCCCATCAGCAGCGCGCCCGTAGCGGCAGCGTTGCTCAGGAGGCGCTCCTCCTCAAATATTTCGAGCACGGCTAAGGCTGCCGCGCAGGCAAGGTGGTTGCCGCCAAACGTAGTGCCCAGCATGCCATGCACCGCCTTAAACGCAGGCGATATGAGCACGCCGCCTATGGGAAATCCGTTTGCCATGCCCTTTGCCGTGGTGATAATGTCCGGCTCAACGCCCGCCCACTGGTGCGCAAAGAACTTTCCGGTGCGCCCGTACCCGCTCTGGATTTCGTCCAGAATGAGGCGCACGCCGTGCTCGGTGCAGCACGCGCGCAGCTGCCGCAGAAAGGCGTCGCTGGGCATGAGGATGCCGCTCACGCCCTGTATCCCCTCGATGATAGCGGCGCAAAATTCGCCCGTCTTGAGCTTCGCCTCCACCGCGCCAATGTCGTTGAGCGGCGCGAACTCCACGTTGGGGGTCATGTTGAACGGCGATACAATTTTGGGGTTGTCGGTGGCGGCAACCGCGCCGGAGGTGCGCCCGTGAAACGCTTTGCCAAAGGCGAGCACCTTCTTTTTGCCCGTATCGAACGAGGCCAACTTGAGGGCGTTTTCGTTGGCCTCCGCGCCGGAGTTGCACAGAAAGAGCGAGAAGTGCGGATATCCGGAGGCCTCGCCAAGCCGCTCGGCGAGCTGCCGCTGCAGCGAATTTTGCACGGCGTTGGAGTAAAACGCCAGCCGCCCCAGCTGCTCGGTGACGCGCTGCACGTAGCGCGGGTGCGCGTGCCCAACGGAAATAACCGCGTGCCCGCCGTAAAAATCGAGGTAGCGAACGCCGTTCTTGTCGTACAGGTAGCAGCCCTCGCCCCGCACCGGCTCTATATCCCACAAGGGGTAAACATCAAAAGGAAACACGATAGATAGAATTACGAATTAAGAATTACGAATTAGGAATTAGGTTGCTGCAACGATGCCCGCCGAACCCTAACAGGGTTTGTTTTTCCGCCGCGACAGCCCTGAAAGGGCTTA
>JAITQP010000197.1 GCA_031288885.1 Prevotellaceae bacterium
AATTTGACAAATTCCCAAAAAAGATGCACCTTTGCATTGTCAGATTGTTTTTGACCAACAACTTTACACACATTTTATCTACAATCTACTACGTATGAAACAAGTGCACAACTTTAATGCAGGACCCTGCGTCCTCCCGCGCGCTGCGGTGGAAAAAACAGCGCAGGCGCTGCTCGACCTGAACGGTAGCGGCATGTCGCTGATGGAGATTTCGCACCGCAGCAAGGATTTTGAAGCAATCAACAACGAGTGCATCGCGCTCTGGAAGGAGCTGCTCGGCATACCGGAGGGCTACCACGTGCTCTTCTTGGGCGGCGGCGCCAGCCTGCAGTTCTGCATGCTACCCTACAACCTGCTGGGCAAAAAGGCAGCCTACGTGGAAAGCGGCGTGTGGGCAAAGAAAGCCATAAAGGAGGCTAAGTTCTTTGGGGAGGTCAGCGTTATCGCCTCGTCGTCCGACAAGAATTTTTCCTACTACCCCGCCATCCCCGCCATCCCCGGCGACGTTGACTACCTGCACATCACCACCAACAACACCATCTACGGCACCGAATTTCACGGGAGCATCGACAGCAGCCCCGTGCCCGTGGTGGCGGACATGAGCAGCGACATCATGAGCCGTCCGGTGGACGTGTCGAAGTACGGCGTGATATACGGCGGCGCGCAGAAGAACGTAGGCCCCGCAGGCGTTACCTTTGTAATCGTAAAGGAGGCGCTGCTGGGCAAGGTGCAGCGCGCCATCCCCACCATGCTCGACTACCGCACGCACGTTGCCGAAAAATCGCTCTTCAACACCCCGCCGGTGGTGGCCATCTACGCCATGTGCGAAACGCTCAGGTGGATTAAGGCGCAGGGCGGGCTGCAGGCCATCGCCAAGCTCAACCGGCAGAAGGCCGAAGCGCTGTACAGCTACCTCGACAACGAAAGCAAAATGTTTGTGGGCACCGCCGACAAGGCCTCGCGCTCGCTGATGAACATTTGCTTTGTGATGACCGAAAAGTACAAGGACAAGGAGGAGGAGTTCATGAGCGCGGCAAAGGCGGCGGGCATGGTGGGCATCAAGGGGCACCGCTCGGTGGGCGGCTTCCGCGCCTCCACCTACAACGCCCTCCCGCTCGCCAGCGTGCAGGCGCTGGTGGGCTGCATGAGGGAGTTTGAGGCTAAATTTGCGTAAGGATAAGCAGGTAAAACGACATAAAAGGAACGTAAAATGACACGTAGAAAAAAAATATCCGTGATTTTCATTGGCATTGGCGTTATTTGCATCGCTCTGATGGCGACAGCATGGGTGACTAAGGAGACCAAATGGTACGTTTCGCTAAGCGGAAGCGCATGCGTGCAGTGTGGCTTATCGCGGGTGAGCTTCGGAAAGGAGCAGTCAAAGACCACCGTAACGGTGCACGTGCGCTCGGCTACGGGCGTCAGCTTGCTGCTGAGGCAGGACGACTGCAACGGAAAAGCGATTGCCGAAATCAGCGTACCTGCCGGTGAGCAGTGGGCGGAGGTAAGCGCAGCGCTCGAGAGCGCACCGGCAGGAAGGCATCACCTGTTTATCACGCACAGCGGGGATGGTAGCGCAGAAATAGACGATATAAGGGTGGAGTAGAAAAACCCGCTCCTCGCGCAGCAATGTTGGCAAGCGCAAAAATCCCACTATGGTTGATGCCATAGCGGGATTTTTTTTCTGCACGCCTTGCGTTGCCCGTATTTCTGGATTGCTTCGCTCCGCTCGCAATGACGCGAAGCATGCTTCTCAGTTAATGTAAATTTTTAGTGGACTTAATATAATCTCTCCGCGTTACTACACAAGCATTTTCAAACTTCGGAAAAACTTCGGAAACTTCGGAAAACTTCGGAAATTTAAATCTGCTAAACATAAAAATACTTTGATTGGTTTGTTCCGCCTTTCTTCATTAGCAGCTTCAAATCAATTAGCTCATTCAAATCAGTTCGAGCAGTCCGGTCTGTTACGTTGTATTTTTTTGCATACTCCGAAGTTGTTATTTCGCCCGTTTCTTTGAAAAATAGCAACGCTTCTACTTGTCTGTCATTTAACCCTAACTTTTTCAAGCTCTCTTCGCTAATCATATCTTTGCGAAACACTACCCAAAAGCCCGAACTTTCGTAATAGTAAAGCGGATTGGGCAAGCCGGCGGCGGCGCATTGTTCGTTCATCTTCCTAATGCCACGTCCCCACGCTTCAATATAGCCAATGCGAAAAAATGCGTTGGAAATATCAGGGTTGTAAGGAACTGACGAGTGCTTCTTTTGCAATGTTTCGATAGTCCAATTTTCAGGCAGCTGTCCATAATTCCAAATCATAATCTTGTCCTTATAAACGCTGATTTGAATAGGCGTAGCGCCGGTGTAATCTTTGTGTGCAACGGCGTTATGGATCGCCTCACGGACGGCTTCCTTTGGATACTCGTATGTTTCCAACCGGTAAATATCTTCATAGCTAATCATTGCCTTAATGTATTTAGTAAAAAGCAGCTCCATTGTTTTTTCAACCTGCTCAAACAAGTTGCCATGGACTTCGTCCTGAAAGCGCAAATCGCTATCCGATTCAAAATAGCCGATTTTGATATAGGCGTTGGTTACAAACCTTTCGGGATCTGGGTGGAAAAGCAAGAGCGCTGCCCTTTTCAAATATCCGTTATCTGTTAGCTTCAGGTTGTTAAGCAAAAGTTCGTTGGTGTCGTTCAGCACATCATCTTCAAGCCGTTTGCTTTTAACGCCTCTTTTGCGGAAATAGTCAAAAGTTTCGGGTTTCAGGTCAGCAACCGTAACATGGGGAACAGGCACGCTATCCCAATGCCTGCCCTGCTTGCCCAAAAGGAACTTATCCAATGCTGCGCCTTTGAGCTCCTGCTTGGTGCTGCCGCTACGATAATGGTATTCACCTTTATAATTCACAGGGTTGGGTTGAGGCTCGACAACGATTTCGATAAAATCGCCGTCAGCTGTTACGTGTAAATTTACATCGCAAATAATCCCTAAAATTGTCGTGATTTTGTTGGGCAAGTCTTCCAGTAGCTTTTTGGAATTTTTTAAACCCACCACCGCACCACTGTCGTCTTTGCCGATAAAAATTCTTCCTCCTTGCGCATTGGCAAAGCCACATATCCATTTCAAGTATTCATCTTTCCAAATAGATTTGTACTCCGTATTTTGTTGTTCGGGCATACTACTGTATTTTGTTGTTAGTACTTTTACCTATGGCGATTTTGTTGATATGGTTACAAAGATAGTCTTTGAGTGGGTAATGACAATATACCCGCTTTTTTATCGGACAGCAGCGATTTACGCAACGAAGTTAATCTCTCCGCGTTACTACACAAGCATTTTCAAACTTCGGAAAAACTTCGGAAACTTCGGAAAACTTCGGAAATTTAAATCCGTTAAACATTTGTGAATTTTTGCGCCTTTGTGGGAAATCCTTATGCCTTGCGCAGTATGGTTTTGTGCACCCTCTCCTACAGCCCATGTATATGCACGCCTCCTACGGCGCGCCCCGAGGGGTCGTTCAGGTTTTTGAAGGAGGCGTCCCACGCCAGCGCTTCGGGCGTGCTGCACGCCACGGAGGGCACGGAGGGCACGGTCTGCGCCGCCTGCCGCGACGGAAAGTGCTCCTCAAAAATGGAGCGGTAGTAGTACTCCTCCTTGTTCTGCGGCGGGTTTACGGGGAAGCGCTCGGCGCTGCGGCGCAGCTGCTCGTCGGAGATGGCCTCTGCGGTGATTTTTTTCAGGCTGTCTATCCACCCGTAGCCCACGCCGTCGGAGAATTGCTCCTTTTGCCGCCACGCCACGCTTTGGGGCAGGAGGTCTTCGCAGGCTTTGCGCAAAATCCACTTCTCCATTTTGCCGTCCTTGGCCATTTTGTCGGCGGGGTTGAGGCGCATGGCAACGTCCATAAACTCCTTGTCGAGAAACGGCACGCGCCCCTCCACGCCCCACGCCGCCAGCGATTTGTTGGCCCTCAGGCAGTCGTAGAGGTAGAGCTTGCCCAGCTTGCGCACCGTTTCCTCGTGCAGCGCCTGCGGGCTGGGCGCCTTGTGGAAGTACAGGTAGCCGCCAAAAATTTCGTCCGCCCCCTCGCCCGACAGCACCATCTTAATCCCCATGGACTTGATGACCCGCGACAGCAGGTACATGGGCGTGGAGGCGCGCACGGTGGTCACGTCGTAGGTTTCGAGGTAGTAGATTACGTCCCGTATGGCGTCCAGCCCCTCCTGAACGGTGTAGTGGATTTCGTGGTGAACGGTTTTGATGTGGTCTGCCACGCATCGCGCGGCGATGAGGTCGGGCGCGCCCTCGAGCCCCACGGCAAAGGAGTGCAGCTGCGGCCACCACGCGGCGTTTGCGCCGTTGGCTTCGATGCGCAGCGCGGCAAACTTTTTGGCGATAGCCGAAACGATGGACGAGTCGAGCCCGCCGGAGAGCAGCACCCCGTAGGGCACGTCCGACATGAGCTGCCGCTGCACGGCGGCCTCCAGCGCGGCGCGCAGCGCAACAATATCCGAAATGTTGTTCTTCACCGCCTCGTACGATTCCCAGTCGCGGCGGTACCACTTTTTCGGCTTTCCGTCGGGGCTGTAGTACACCTCCCCGGGCAGGAACGTTTGAATGGTGGAGCACACCCCCTCAAGGGCCTTTAGCTCCGAGGCCACAAAGTAGTGCCCCTCGTCGTCCCACCCTTGGTAGAGCGGGATGACCCCGATGTGGTCGCGGGCGATGAGGAAAACATTTTTTTCGGCGTCGTAGAGGGCAAAGGCGAAGATGCCGTTGAGGTCTTCAATGAAGTCTGCGCCTTTTTCGCGGTAGAGCGCGAGTATCACCTCGCAGTCCGAGCCGGTGAGGAATTCGTACTTCCCCGCCAGCCTTGCGCGCAGCTCGCGGTGGTTGTAGATTTCGCCGTTGACCGAAAGGATGAGCTTTCCGTCCTTGCTCTTGAGCGGCTGTCCCCCCGATTTGGGGTCAACAATGGCGAGGCGCTCGTGCGCCAGAATGGCGCTGCCGCCGCAGTAGACGCCCGACCAGTCGGGCCCACGATGGCGTATTTTTTGCGCCATTTTTAGCACTTTGGCTCTGTATGCTTCGGGATCCGAAACAATCTCAAACATTCCAACAATTCCACACATTTTTCTGTCGTAATTAAGTAGTAGGTTTTACAATTTTTTTTTAGCATTTCGCAAAGATACAAAAAATTCCTAATTCCCCGTAGGGCTTTAATTTGATTAATCCCCTACGGAGAACCAGAACGAGCGAGATGCACGTTCTTTCTATTGATATTATTGCCCTACGGACAACCGGAGCGCCGCAGAGTTCGGCGGAGCGAAGCAATCCGGAAGCTACGCTAACTCCTCCAACTCCTCCAACTCCTCCTCCTTTAGCTACTTTAACGCCCGTTGAATTTCTTTTTTCACCGAAAGTTTGTACCTTTGACCCAAATCTATCAGTTTACAATCAACCTAATTATATACTTAAAAAAACAACCATGGGGAAGTTGATATTCAAAAAAAGTTTAGCTTGTATGGCGCTGGCGGTAGCCGTGCCCGTTATGCTCTATGCTCAGGAAAAAGCTCCGGAAGGCGACGCAACGAGCGAGCAAAAGATGGATAAGCTCATTGCAAGGCGTAGCGCTATTCAGGCGCGCATCAGCAAGGCCGAGGCCGAGGAGAAAACGGCGGACAGCCTTCTTGCCGTGAGCGCTATCCTGCTTAAGGAGGGCGAACATGAAGCGGACGACGCGGTTAGGGAGCAGCTCAAGCTGGAGGATAGGGTGTTTAAGGAGGAAATGCCCCTTATTGAGAAGCAGATTAAATCTAAAGATGCGCAGGAGCAAAAGGAGGGAATGTCCAAAAAGGCTGAGCTTCGCAGAACCTACAACGCCGAACTGAAGGAGATACGGTTAAGGTTTGCAGCGGCGCAGAAGAAGCAAAAAGACTCAAAGGTGCTCGAGGCGCGCGGTCGCGATAAAAAGAAGCTGGCGGACAAGGCGCTGAAGGAGGCTACGGCTGCCCTCAAAGCGGTAGGACGGGAAATTGAGGCATTTGGGGAAGCCGGACGAATTAGAGCGCACGAAGCGCAGGAGGCGCAAAGAAGAAAGGAGGAGGAAGCTGCAGCCCGACAGAAGCATAAGGAGGAGGCCGAACTGAAAAAGCAGAAAGAAAAGGAGGCAACCGCAGCAAAAAGGGAAGCTGAAAAGGCGAAGCAGCAGCAGGAGCGGGAGAAGCAAAAGGGCAAGGAGGCCGAAAAGCGCGAGAAGGAAAAGGCAGCCCTACAGCTGAAGAGGGAAAAGGAGAAGGAAAAAACGGCTGTCGACCGCGAGGTTAAAAAGCAAAAGGAAACCGAAAAGGTCGAAAAGCCGAAAAAGAAAAAGCAGGACGAGGCAGCAAAGGAAAAGGAAGCGGACAGCCAATGAATTTTGTAGGCATTATACCGGCGCGCTACGCCTCGACCCGATTTTTGGGCAAGCCCCTTGCCGACGTTGGCGGCAAGCCGATGGTGCAGCGCGTGTATGAGCAGGCTCGGCGCGCGTTTACCCATGTATTTGTCGCCACCGACGACGAGCGCATTGCGGCAGCCGTAGCAGGATTTGGCGGCAGCGTTGTTACCACGTCCGCCTCCCACCGGAGCGGCACCGACCGCTGCGCCGAAGCTATCGTGAAGATAGAGGCGGCGCTTAACCAAACGTTCGACGTGGTGGTCAACATACAGGGCGACGAGCCGTTTATTGCGCCCCAGCAGCTGGAGCAGCTCAAGGGTTGCTTTGCCGACGCCAACGTGCAGCTGGCCACGCTGGTGAAAGTTTTTGGCAAAAACGAGGATGTGCTTTCGCCCAACAGCCCAAAGGTGGTGGTAGACGCCGCCGGTTACGCGCTCTACTTTAGCCGCTCGGTTATCCCGTACCTCCGCGACGCCGCGCCGGCGGAGGCGTTCCCCTTTTACAAGCACGTTGGGCTTTACGCCTACCGGACGGAGGTGTTGCAGCGCATTCACCGGCTGCCGCAGAGCTCGCTGGAGCTGGCCGAAAGTCTGGAGCAGCTGCGCTGGCTCGAAAATGGCTACCGCATAAAGGTTGCCGTAACGGAGCTGGAAACGTGGGCTATTGACACGCCGGAGGACTTGGAGCGGGTGAGGGAGAAGTTTTGTTAGCTGAAAAAAGGATAATTACGCTCGCTATTTGCCAGCCTACGTAAAAATATTTTGCATGTTGAAAAATATTTTTATACCTTTGCTCCCGATTTATTTACAAAACCATGTACGCTAACAGCAACCATGTAATTAGGAATAGCGAATTAGGAATTACGAATACGCTTCGTTGCCATTCCGCTGCCCGCCTCTCCCGCCATTCCGACCGGAGCGCGCGAGGAACGAGCGCACGTAGTGGCGTAATCTCCTCGCAAAAGGAAACATTGCTCGCAATGACGAGCGTATTCCACACACACACACACACACACACACACACACACACACACACACACACACACACACACACACACACACACACACACACACACACACACACACACACACACACACACACACACACAAAAAA
>JAITQP010000199.1 GCA_031288885.1 Prevotellaceae bacterium
TGGGCATTTGCGCCCTCGTAGAGGATGCGGTACATGGCTTCGGCAATGGGCAGCTCCACCTTGTAGCCTGCGTTCAGGTCGTGCATGCACTTGGTGGCGTAGTAGCCCTCGGCAACCATGCTCATTTCGAGCTGGGCGTCCTTTACGCGGTAGCCCTTGCCAATCATGTTGCCAAACGTGCGGTTGCGGCTGAACTGCGAGTAGCAGGTTACCAGCAAGTCGCCAAGGTAGGCCGAGTTTGCCGGCTCGCGCTGCGCCGGAAACATTTTCTGCAAAAATCGCTTCATCTCCACGTGCGCGTTGCTCACGAGCACCGCCTGAAAGTTGTCGCCAAAGCCCAGCCCGTGGCAGATGCCGGCGGCCACCGCGTAGATGTTCTTCAGCACGGCGGCGTACTCCGTTCCGTGGATGTCGTCGCTGAAGACGGGGCGCAGGAATTGCCCCGCAAACACCTGCGCCACGGCGCGGGAGTTATCCAAGTCCTTGCACGCAAACGTGAGGTACGAAAGGCGCTTTAGCGCCACCTCCTCCGCGTGGCAGGGGCCTGTAACGATGCCCATGTTGGCAAACTCCGCCCCAAAAGCGTCGTGCATGTACTCCAGCACGGTTTTGTTGCTTTCGGGCAGAATTCCCTTCACCGCCGATACGATAAATTTACCCTTCAGGCTCTCCGTCAGCCCCTCCATCCACACCTCAATAAACGCCGAGGGGATGACCACAATGAGCACGTCGCTGCTGCGGACGGCTTGGTTTACGTCGGCGTAGAGCGTGAGCCTGCGGGCGTCAAACTCCACCTCCGTCAAAAATTGCGGGTTGTGACCCTCCGCGGCAATGCGGTCAACAAACTCCTGCTCGCGCACGTACCACCCCACGTTGGCAAGGTTACCGGTGAGCAGCTTGGCGATAGCCGTAGCCCAGCTGCCGCTGCCCATTACGGTGTATCGCGCATTTGGCTGTATTTTCATCTCCATAAAAATTTTTCTAAGGACGTACAAAGTTAGCACTTAATATGGTAAGATTACCATCCGCGGAGCGAAATTTTATCGACGCTTGGTTTTTTGGCGTATTATTCATACATTTGCAGCACAGTTAACCAAATTATTATAAAAAAATGGCGCATAAAATTAGCACTGATTGTACCGCTTGCGGTACGTGTATTGACGAGTGTCCGGTGGAGGCAATTTCCCCGGGAGATATCTATCAGATAGATCCTGATATTTGCACCGACTGCGGCACCTGCGCAGACGCTTGTCCGTCGGGAGCAATTAGCCCCGCGTAACGCGAACTTTTGTTTTTCGGAAAAGAGGCTGACTCATTCGCTATGCGGGCAGCCTCTTTTTTTAGGCTAACACCGCCGCTTGATGTTTGGCTAACTGCTGAATGCCAAGGCGCCCATCTCCCATGAAAAAGTTATTTACAGCCAGTCCTTTTATGCAGCTCATGCTGCTGCTGCTGCTTGCTCTCCCCGCTGCGCTCCTGCTGGCGGGCGCTGCCGGCGAGGCGCTTGCGCCGCTCTTCGGGTTTTCGCGCGCGCAGGTGCAGGCCGGTGTGTCCACGGGCAACCTTGCGCTGACGCGCTACGTGATGGCGGTGCAGGGCGTTGTGGTTTTCATGCTGCCGCCTGTGGCCGCCGCACTTTTTATTTGGCGGCGGCGCGCCTGCATTTCGCTTGGCGTAGCGCGCCGCCCCGTGCCGCGAAGCGCCGTGCTGACGGCGCTGATGCTCCTCATTGCCATTCCGTTCATCAGCTTTTCGGCGAGCGTCAACGCGCAGCTGCCGCTGCCCGAGTGGGCTACGCGCATCGACCACGAGGCTACGCAGCTCTCCACCGCGCTGATTTTTTCCCCCGATGCGGCAACCCTGCTGCTCAACCTGCTCATCATGGCGCTCATTCCGGCGGTTGGCGAGGAGCTGCTGTTTCGCGGCTACCTGCAGCGCGTGCTGTGCAGCTGGACAAAAAGGCCGCACTTCGCCATATTCGTATCGGCGGCGGTGTTTAGCGCCATACATTTTCAATTTGAGGGGTTCATTCCCCGCTTCCTGCTGGGCGCGCTGTTTGGCTACCTGCTTTACTGGAGCGGCAGCCTCTGGCTCCCCATCGTTGCGCACTTTACCCACAACGCCGCAACCATTTGCGCCTACTTCTACGCGGCGCGGCGCGGCGTGGAGGTAGCGTCGCTGGAGGTGGACACGCCCGTCAGCGCCCTGCTGGCGTTGGCGTCGGTAGTCATCGCGGCAAACGTGCTGGCGCAAATCCAGCGGCGCGAAAAGCTCCGCCGAAAGCGACGCTTGCACCCCGCTTAAGCGGCCCTTTCGTCGCCCGATAACCCCCAACCGCGTCATTTTTTTCTATTTTTATTCCGCAGTCTTTTTATTGGATATCAGCTATTTCTTTTTTCTTTTTCCCATCTTTTCCCCCATAAATTCCATCTTCATTTAACAATTTTTGCACAACTGCGAAAAAAACATTACCTTTGTCCGCTTTGCATTGAATGGATTTAATACGGCAAGGTGTAATGAGCACAGCGAATAACCAGTATTCATACGGCATAGCGTATGGTAGCCTGCCGCAGGGGAAGCATTCGTTTCGGTTTGAAGTAAGCGATGCGTTCTTCCGCCGGTTTGAGGGCTCGGAGATATCGGAGGGGCACGTAAGCGTGCACGTGGACGCCGAAAAAGCGGGCAGCTTTATGACGCTCGCCTTTGACATGGAGGGCGACGTAAAGGTGTCGTGCGACAGGTGTCTTGATGAGTTTTTTGCGCCCGTGGCCTTTGAGGGCGTGCTCACCGTAAGCTTCACCGGCGATGCGGAGGAGGACGATTTTTCGGAGGACGAGGTGATAAACATGCAGTCCGGCGACACGGAGGTTGACCTCGCGCAGTACATCTACGAAAGCATCTGCCTCAGCCTGCCCATGCAGCGCCTGCACCCCAACGACGAGCAGGGGCGCAGCACCTGTAATAAGGACATGCTGGCAAAGCTGCAAGCGCTGCAAGAGGAGGCGCAGCGCGCAAGGAGCGAAAACTCCCTCTGGAGCAAGCTTTCGGCAAACGGCACAGCCACCAAGTAAGGCGTGAAAATAGCGCAAACAGATAATGTATTTCGTGACAAATAAATAAATATAAAGTAATCACTAATTAAGTATTTTTACTGTATGGCACATCCTAAATCAAAAATTTCCAAGCAGCGCCGCAACAAGCGCAGAACACACTACAAGGCAACAGCGCCCACGCTAAGCACGTGCTCCAACTGCGGAGCAACCACGCTGTTTCACCGCGTTTGCCCCGAGTGTGGGTACTACCGAGGTCGGCTGGCGATAGAAAAGCAGGCTACAGCATAAATGGGATATCCTGTAAGACAGGTGCTTACACAATATAAAAATGGCTAAAGTTTTAATCAAATGAGAATAGGCATTGATGTAATGGGCGGCGACCACGCCCCCGAAGCAGTAGTGCAAGGCGTAATGCTGGCTTACGGCGAGCTGGCAAAAGGCAGCCGTATGGTGCTTTTTGGCGATAAGGAAAAAACGTTGGCAATTATGGCGCAAGCCGGCTTCGACGCAGCACAGGTAGATATTGTACACACCACGCAGACTATCGAAATGGGCGACCATCCGGCAAAAACCTTTCAGCAAAAGCCGGACTCGAGCATAGCCGTTGGCTTTCGCACGCTCGCCAAAAAGGAGATAGACGGCTTTGCCAGCGCCGGCAGCACCGGCGCCATGCTGGTGGGCGCCATGTACACCGTTAAGCCGGTAGAAGGCGTGGTGCGACCCTGCATACCAACCTTCATCCCGCAAACCAACGGCAAGCTGGCGCTGCTGGTAGACGCCGGCCTCAACGCCGACTGCAAGCCGGAAATGCTCTACCAGTTTGCCATGCTCGGCTCTATCTACGCCAAAAACATGCTGGGCATAGACGCCCCCCGCGTAGCCCTGCTGTGCAACGGCGAGGAAGACGAAAAGGGGAACATGCTCACCCTCGCGGCGCATGGGCTGATGAAAAATTCGCGCGATTTCAGCTTTGTGGGAAACATTGAGGGCAACAAGATTTACTTCGGCACCATTGCCGACGTTATCGTATGCGACGGCTTTGTGGGGAACATCGTCCTCAAGCAGGCCGAGGCAATGTACATGATAGCGCACGCGCAGGGCGTTAAAAACGAATTTTTTGACCGCTTCAACTACGAGCTGTACGGAGGAACGCCCGTGATAGGCGTGAACTCCACGGTGGTGATTGGGCACGGACACTCCAGCACGCAAGCCATTAAAGTCATGATTCTGCAGACCGAAAGCTTGATAAAAGCGCAGCTGGCAGAGAAATTCAAACTCGCACTAAACAACAACGCCAATGCCTAACATTACAGCAGCCATCACCGGAGTAGGCGGCTACATCCCCGACTACATCCTCACCAACGACGAGCTGAGCCGCATGGTCGATACCAACGACGAGTGGATAGTGGGGCACACGGGAATCCGCGAGCGGCATATTCTTAAGGGCGAAGGCGTGGGCATGTCCGAAATGGGCGTAAAGGCGGTGGCGCAGCTGCTCGAAAAAACCAACACCTCGCCGGACGAAGTAGACCTGCTCATTTGCCCCACGGTTACGGGCGACATGATTTTCCCCTCCACCGCCTGCATTATCTGCGACAAGGTGGGCATAAAAAACGCCTTTGCGTTCGACGTAAACGCCGGCTGCTCGGGGTTTCTTTACGGCTACACGATAGCCAAAAACTTCATCGAAAACGGCACGCGGAAAAAGGTGATAGTGGTGGCCGGCGAGAAAATGTCGGCGCTCACCGACTACACCGACCGCAAAACCTGCCCCCTGTTTGGCGACGGCGCCGCCGCCGTGCTCATAGAGCCCAACCTCGAGGGGCTGGGCATGCGGGACGTAACGCTCCACTCCGACGGCCTCGGCCGCCAGTTCCTCTACCAAAAAGCCGGCGGGTCAGCCTACCCGCCAAGCGAAGAAACGGTGCGCAACCGCGAGCACTTCATCTTTCAGGACGGCAACGCCGTGTACAAGCACGCCGTGACCAACATGTCGGCGGCAGCCGAGCTCATCCTCACGCGCAACAACCTCACGCACGACAACATCAGCTACTTTATTTCCCACCAAGCCAACCTGCGCATCATAGACTCCGTGCGCAACCGGATGGGGCTGGAGGAGGAAAAGGTGCTGATAAACATCCACCGGATGGGCAACACGTCGGCGGCGTCGGTGCCGCTGTGCCTGTGGGATTTTGAGAAGCGCTTCAAAAAGGGCGACAACATCATTATCGCCACGTTTGGCGCAGGGTTTACGTGGGGAGCGGCCTACCTCAAGTGGGCGTACTAACGCCACATTGGCCCTATAGTTCAAGGGATAGAACGGAAGTTTCCTAAACTTTAAATACAGGTTCGAGTCCTGTTGGGGCTACAAAATAGGAAATAAGGGGATTT
>JAITQP010000073.1 GCA_031288885.1 Prevotellaceae bacterium
CCACCGCCACAACGGGCGTAACGCTCACCGAAACCTACATGATGATACCCTCCTCCTCCGTTTGCGGGCTCCTGCTGGCAAGCCCGCACGCGCGGTATTTTAGGATTGAGTAGCGGAGAGTGAAAAATGAAATGGCAACATTGTAGGGGCGGATTTAAAACCCGCCCTTTCTGCATACCACCTGCGCTCGCCCTTGCCGTCATTCCGGCCGACGCGCGCGAGGTACGAGCGCGCGGAGCGGAGGAATCTCCTCGCAAATAGCCGTTCCCGCACGCTTTGCGCCATTGCACGCTTTGCGTCATTGCGAGCGAAACGAGGAATCTCCCCGCACACAGCCGTCCCGTGTACACGCGTCGCGCCATTCCAATCCAGCGCGAGGTGTGCAATGGCGCGAAGCGTGTAATGACGCGAAGCGTGCAATGGCGCAAGGCGTGTAATGGCGCGAGGCGTGCAACGTTGGATTAGCTGCGCCAAACCTCACTCCACCGCCTTTAAGCTTAAGTCCAAGCTTTTTATCTGGTGGGTTAGCGCGCCTACCGAAATGTAGTCCACGCCGCACGCTGCGTACTGCCGCAGCGTGGCAAGGGTAATTCCGCCGGAGGATTCTACCTCGTACCTGCCGGCTATGAGCTCCACGGCGGCCTTGGTGTCCTGAAGCGAAAAGTTGTCGAGCATAATCCGGTTAACGCCGCCCAGCGCGAGCACCTTTTTGAGGTCGGCCAGCGAGCGAACTTCCACCTCTACCGGCAGGTCAAGCCCCGTTTTTTGCAGGTAGGCGTGCACGTTTTTTATCGCCTGCTCAACGCCTCCGGAGAAGTCCACGTGGTTATCCTTCACTAAAATCATGTCGTGCAGCCCCATGCGGTGGTTGCCGCCTCCGCCCAGCGCAACCGCCCTCTTTTCGAGCACGCGCATGCCGGGCGTGGTTTTGCGGGTGTCTATCACCTTTGCTTTGAGCCCGCGGAGCTCCGCGGCGTAAAGGGCGGCCTGCGTGGCAACGCCGCTCAGCCGCTGCATGAAGTTGAGCGCCAGCCGCTCGGCCTGCAGCAGCGAAATAATTTTTCCGGTAACGTAAAACACCACGTCGCCGGACTTCACCTGCGCCCCGTCGGGGATGAGCTGCTCCATGGCAACGCTGCTGTCCAGCTGCTGAAAAATGCGGCGGGCAACGTCCACGCCGGCAATCACGCCGGCTTGCTTCACCAGCAGCTGCATTTTTCCCGTTGCGCCGCGCGGGATGCACGCCAGCGAGGTGTGGTCGCCGTCGCCCACGTCTTCGCGTATGGCAAGGTCTATGATGTCGTCTATAAGGGAGTCGGGGTTAATCTTCATGGTCTATGCACAGCTGTTGGATGGTGTAGCTGTCGCTATCGCTTATCAGGAGAAAAATGGTAACGCGAAATCTTTCGCTGCCGGCGGTGAGCAGGCCAATACCGTAGTACTTGGTTGCCTTGCTCCCAACGTGCAGCATGGAAAAATTCACCGGTTTGTATTGTGAGAAAAAATTTTTTATGATAGGGGATGCCTGCTTGTCGGAGCAGGTTTTTCCGTCGGTAAGAATTCGCAGCTCCAGCGTGGCGGAAAAATGTGCAGCCAGCTTATCGGCGTCGCCGGACTTCAGGTGGACGGATATCTCCTTAAAAATATCCGTTACGCTGTGGGGGTTAATAGCGGTAGCCACGTGCTGAGAAAGCAAAAACGCTGCTGCTGTAAAAATAAGCTTTATATTTGTTGCATGTTTCACGGAATAAAAAATACAAAAATGATTTCAAAGGTAGCTTATTTTTTTGATAGCTGCACCAGCTGTAGCCAAAAAGTTTACAAAATATTCTTTTCGTGTAGGCGCAAAGCTTAACGTAAAGCACTTACTAACATTCTAAAAAGTCAAATTTCCAAACCTTTTTTAGCATGAAAATAGCCCTGCTATTTGTTGGGAAAACCGAATCCGGCTACCTGCCTGCCGCGATAGCCACGTACGTGGAGCGGCTTGCGCGCTATGCGGCGGTAGCGGTAAAAATCATACCGGAGCCCAAAAACGCCAAGCAGCTCAGCGAGCCGGAGCAAAAAAAGCGCGAGGGCGAGCTCATCCTGTCGGCGGCGGGCGAGGGCGAGCTGCTGCTGCTCGACGAGCGGGGGCAAGAATTTTCGTCGGAGGAGTTTGCGGTTTTTTTGGGCAAAAAGCTGCACGGCAGCGCCAAGCAGCTAACCTTTGTAGCCGGCGGCGCGTATGGGTTTTCGGAGGAGGTGTACCGGCGCGCGAGCGGCAAGGTTGCGCTCTCGCGCATGACGTTTTCGCACCAGATGGTGCGGCTGTTTTTTGTGGAGCAGCTCTACCGCGCGTTCACCATCATGAAGGGAGAACCGTATCACCACAGGTAGGAAAATCTACATAACTTTTTTTCCAAGCGACAAAAATAAATACTGAAAAATTTGGTTTAATAGTTTTTTCTGTCTAATTTTGTATTAGCGGTTGCATTCAACATCAGCCCGTTGATTTCTTATTAGCTCGAAAAAGTTATTGACAACTATACATATACCTGAATTGCATACATTTACCTTAACATTCATGATATTTTTGAAGCTATGTCTTACTTGAAATTCAACAAAGAAGAGCTGGTTAACTTGGAGTACTCGCTGCACCGCGAAATGCTCTGCACCAACCGCGCGGGGAGCTACCTGAGCACCACCATCGTGTGCTGCAACACGCGCAAGTACCACGGCCTGCTGGTTTGCCCCATCGACGAGTTCGAGGGCGAGCGCCACGTGCTGCTGTCGTCGCTTGACGAAACCGTTGTTCAGCACGACAAGGCGTTCAACTTTGGGATACACCGCTACCCGAACAACCTGTACGAGCCGCGCGGACACAAGTACATCGTGGATTTTAAGTACGACCCTACGCCCACCATTGAGTACAAGGTGGGCGGCGTGCACCTGCGCAAAGAGCTGCTCATGGTGCACAACGAAGATCAGGTATTTGTCCGCTACACGCTGCTCGACGCGCACTCCGACACCACGCTACAGCTCAAACCCTACCTCGCCTTTCGCAACGCCCACGCCCTAAGCCACGCCAACATCCACGCCGACGTAAAGCACAAGGTGGTGCAAAACGGCATTGCCAGCAAGCTCTACCTCGGCTTCCCCACCCTCCACATGCAGCTCAGCAAAAAGGCAGAGTTCGTGGCCGTGCCCGACTGGTACAACAACGTGGAGTACCTCGAGGAGGCCAAGCGGGGCTACGACGCCCGCGAGGATTTGTTTGTGCCCGGGTACTTTGAGCTCCCCATACGCAAAGGCGAGAGCGTTATCTTCTCGGCTTCGCTTAAGGAAGTCGCGCCGGCGGGGATGGGCAGAAAATTTGACGCCGAAGTAGCCAAGCGCCCCGAAAAAATTTCGTTCAAAGGATGCCTCAAAAACGCCGCCGACCAGTTCATCGTGCGGCGCGGAAAAAGCACGGAGGTGGTGGCGGGATACCCGTGGTTTGGCCGCTGGGGGCGCGATACGTTCATTGCGCTGTCGGGCATTACGCTTGCCGCCATCAGCTCCACCGGAAGCGACGCAAAGGAAAAAATAAAAACCTGCAAGGACGTGCTCGACACCATGAGCAGCGAGCTGTCCGGCGGGCTCTTCCCCAACATCGGGAAGGGCGAAAACGCCGCGTTCAACTCCGTCGACGCGCCGCTCTGGTACTTCTGGGCTATCCAGCAGTACGAAGCCTTTACCGGCGACAGGGAGGGCGTGTGGAAAACCTACGGCAAAAAAATGAAGAGCATTCTGGAGGCGTTTCGCAGCGGCACGGGCAACGCCGCCATGCACGAAAACGGCTTGGTGTGGGCCGAGGAGCCCTTCAGGGCGCTCACGTGGATGGACGCAATCGTAAGCGGGCAGCCCGTTACCCCACGGTCGGGCTATCAGGTGGAAATAAACGCGCTCTGGTACAACGCCATTTGCTACACGCTGGAGCTGGCAAAAGAGTTTAAGGACACACCGTTTACGGCGGCGTGGAAGGACTTGCCCGAGCGCATCCGAAGCTCCTACGAGCCCCTGTTTTGGTGCAAAGAGCGTCGCCACTTGGCGGACTACGTGGACAGGAACGGCCAAAACGTTTTTACGCGCCCCAACCAAATTTTCGCCACGTCGCTCAAGTACTCGCCCATACCGGAGAGCCGGCGGCGCGACGTGCTGGACGCTGTGGGGCGCGAGCTGCTCACGCCAAAAGGGCTGCGCACGCTGGCGCCCAAAAATCCCCTCTACGAGGGTCGCTACGAGGGCAACCAGCCGGCGCGCGACAAGGCCTACCATCAGGGCACGGTGTGGCCGTGGCTGCTGGGGCACTTTATAGAGGGAAACCTGAAGCTGCACGGCAAATCCTTTGTATCAAAAGCCAAGTGGATAGTGGAGCAGTTTGAGGAGGACATGAACGCATACGGCATATGCTCCATCGCGGAGGTGTACGACGGCGATCCGCCCCACAACCCCAACGGGTGCATCTCGCAGGCGTGGAGCGTGGGCGAAATCCTCCGCGCCATCAGGCTGATTGAGGAGTATGAAAGAGCTTGAAAACATCAAATTAAGGTAGTATTAATAATAAAATAGCAGGCAATGAAAGTATTAATGTTTGGGTGGGAATTTCCGCCTCACGTAGCAGGAGGACTGGCAACGGCGTGTTATGGGCTTACCAAGGGTCTGGCAAAGCACAACGTTGACATGATTTTTGTTGTCCCCAAAGCTTACGGGGACGAGGATCAGCGAAATGCCCGTGTGGTGAGCGCCGAAAATATTACCTTTGAAGGCGACACAAGCGAGCTGGAGTCGCTGTGGAAGCATTTGGTATACTGCGAGGCAAATTCGCGCTTGCTCCCCTACCTCTCGCCGGAAGAATTTACAACCGTCACCGAAAGCGACCTGCGCGACGGCGCCATTACGCACACCTCGCACTTTGCCCGCCGGTTTAAGTTTGCAGGAGGCTACGGAAAAAACCTGATGAACGAAGTAGCGCAGTACGCGCTGCTGGCGCACACCATTGCGCAGCAAAACGAGTTTGACGTTATCCACGCGCACGACTGGCTCACCTACCTCGCCGGCATTTCGGCAAAAAAAGCGTCGGGCAAACCGCTGGTGATACACGTGCACGCTACGGAGTTTGACCGCAGCGGCGAAAACGTCAATCAGGTGGTGTACGACATCGAGCGGAGAGGAATGGAGGAGGCCGATCTGGTAATAACGGTGAGCAACCTCACGCGCAACATTGTCATCACGCGCTACGGCATAGACCCCAGCAAGGTCATAACCGTTCACAACGCCGTTGACTTCAACACCTCCAGCTTTGACGATGTAAAGCGCAACACGGACGAAAAAATTGTAACATTCCTCGGCCGCGTTACCTACCAAAAGGGGCCCGAATACTTTGTGGAGGCCGCCTACAAGGTGCTCAAGCGCTGCAGCAACGTCCGCTTTGTGATGGCGGGCAGCGGCGACATGCTCAACCGCATGATACGCCGCGTAGCCAAGCTGGGCATCGCCGACAGGTTTCACTTTACGGGCTTTCTGCACGGCGCCGACGTGCCGCACATGTTTGCCCTGAGCGATGTTTACGTAATGCCGTCGGTCAGCGAACCCTTCGGCATATCACCGCTGGAGGCTATGCGGGCGCACGTGCCCACCATCATCTCCAAGCAGTCTGGCGTGGCGGAGGTGCTGAAGCACGCCATAAAAGTTGATTTCTGGGATGTGGACGCTATGGCAGACGCCATCTACGGCATACTGCAATATCCGGCGCTCACCAAAATGTTTATTAGGCTTGGCGATAAGGAGGTGGAAAGTTTGAAGTGGGACAACGCCGCGCTAAAAGTAAAGCACGTTTACGAAAAAGCAACAGCAGGCAATTAGTCCTAAATGCTACCATGCTATTGGATTAAAAACAGCATAAATACAAAAAAAAATTCTGTTGACACAAATATACACTACGCAAAATGAAAAAAACGATTTGTCTTTACTTTCAAGTTCATCAACCATTTCGGTTGAAGAGGTACCGGTTTTTCGACATAGGCAAAGATCACAGCTACTATGACGAATTTGCTAACCGCACCATCATGCGCAAAGTGGCAGAGCGCTGCTATCTGCCCGCCAACAACCTAATACTGTCCTTGATAAAGCAGTACGGCAAGCTGTTCAGGGTAAGCTACTCCATTTCGGGAATGGCGCTGGAGCAGTTTGAGCTCTACGCCCCCGACGTGCTGGAAAGCTTCAAGGCGCTGGCAAAAACGGGCTGCGTAGAATTTCTTGGCGAAACGTACGCGCACTCCCTCGCCGCAACGCTCAAGAACGGCGAAGAATTTGAGCGGCAGGTGAGGCAGCACAGCGCAATGGTAAAAAAATACTTCGGGCAGCAGCCCACCGTCTTTCGCAACACCGAGCTCATCTACTCCGACGCCATCGGCGCAAAGGCTGCCGAGATGGGCTTCACCGGAATGCTGGCCGAAGGCGCAAAGCACGTGCTGGGCTGGAAAAGCCCAAACTACGTTTACGCAAATGCCAAAAACCCGAAGCTGAAAATTCTGCTGCGCAACTTCAGGCTCAGCGACGACATTGCGTTCCGCTTCTCCGACAGGAGCTGGAGCGAGTGGCCGCTCACCGCCGAAAAGTACACGAGCTGGATTAACGCCGTGGACAAAAAAGAGGAGCTCGTAAATCTCTTTATGGATTATGAAACTTTAGGAGAACATCAGTGGGCAATGTCGGGGATATTTGAATTTTTCCGATATTTGCCAAGCCAAATTTTATCGCAAACGAACTTTGAATTTTTGACGCCATCGGAAACCGTAAAAAAGCACCAAACCGTTGCCCCCATTAGGGTAGATCACCCCATATCGTGGGCCGACGAGGAGCGCGATTTGACGGCGTGGCTGGGCAACGAGCTGCAAAACGAAGCGTTCAGCAAAATATCCGCATTAGCCGAAACCGTTATAGGATCGGGCAACGAGGAAATCATAAAAGAGTGGCGCATGCTACAAAACAGCGACCACTTCTACTATATGTCCACCAAATGGTTTAGCGACGGCGATGTGCACAAGTACTTCAACCCTTACGACACGCCGTACGACGCGTTCATCAACTATATGAACGTGCTTAGCGATTTTGAAATTAGGGTAAAAAAATTAGCAAAAGAGGGTAATGCTGCTGCACCCTCTCTCAATAATACAGACAACAATAACGCAGCAGCAGAAAAAAAGCAAACAATCATGGCAAAAAAAGAAACCGCTGCCAAGCCGGCAGCAAAAAAAGCAGCGCCTGCGAAAAAGGTAGCTGCAAAGGCAGCGCCCGCAAAGAAGGCTGCACCTGCAAAGAAGGCAACGCCCGCAAAAGCGGTAGCAGCAAAGAAAGCTGCACCCGCAAAGAAAGCTGCACCCGCAAAGAAGGCTGCGCCCGCAAAGAAAGCTGCGCCTGCAAAAAAAGTAGTAGCGAAGAAAGCCGCACCTGCAAAGAAGGCTGCGCCTGCAAAGAAAGTAGTAGCAAAGAAAGCTGCGCCCGCAAAGAAGGCCGCGCCCGCAAAAAAAGTAGCTGTAAAGAAAGCCGCGCCTGCAAAGAAAGCTGCGCCCGCAAAAAAGGCGACGCCCGTAAAGAAAGCCGCGCCCGCCAAGAAAGCTACGCCTGCCAAAAAGGCGACGCCCGCAAAGAAAGCGGCGCCCGCACAACAGGCGACGCCCGAAACGACAGCCGCGCCCGCCAAGACAGCTACGCCTGCCAACAACGCGACGCCCGCAAAGAAAGCGGCACCCGCAAAGCCGGCTGCAAAAGCGGCGCCCGCCAAAAAGCCCGTAGCAAAGAAAGCTGCAAAGCCGGCTCCGGCAACCTCCATCTTCCCCATGTTTTAGCATCGGGCGGAAGCTACGCAACGCGAAAACCCTGTAGGATTTTTTTAATCCCACAGGGTTTTTTGTATGCAATAAGTTTATACCTTTGCTGCGCAAAAAAAGTATATTCTTATGCCATCCCTCCGGCGACAGCTCAAAACCAAAACGTGGTACAGGATTTCCGTCAGCGCATTTTACTTTGCGCAGGGGCTTGTGTTTGCCAGCTGGGCAAGCCGCATCCCCGACGTCAAGAGCGCGCTAAGCATAAGCGCAGCGCAGCTGGGCAGCGCGCTGCTGGTTATCCCCATTGGCGAGTTTGCTACCATGGCGCTGGCGGGCTACTTGGTGAGCAAGTTCGGTAGCCGGCGCATGCTCATCATTGCTGCGCTGACGTACCCGCTGGTGCTGGTGGGCATTGGCTTGGCAAAATCGCTCACGCAGCTCTACGGGGTGCTCTTCCTGTTTGGCGTATTTGCCAACCTCTCCAACATATCGGTCAACACGCAGGCGGTGGGCATAGAGCGGCTGTACCGGCGCAGCATCATGGGCGTATTTCACGGCTTGTGGTCAACGGCGGGGTTTGTTGGCGCGCTGATGGGTACGCTGATGGTGGCGCTAAACATTCCGCCGGCGCAGCACTTTGTCATCGTTTACGCGCTGATAATCTGCATTGCGCTCACCATGTACCGCTCAATCCTCCCGCGCGACGCGCACCAAAAAAGCATCGACGAAAACCAGCAAAAAATCTTTACCCGCCCCGACCGCTACGTGCTGGTGATAGGTCTGATTGCCTTTGCCAACATGGTGTGCGAGGGAACTGTGTTCAACTGGAGCAGCATTTACTTTGAGCAGGTGGTGGCAACCCCCAAAAATTTTGTCCGCTTGGGCTACATTGCCGCCATGTGCAGCATGGCCACCGGACGGTTTATCGTTGACCGCTTCATTACGCGCTTTGGGCATGTTAGCGTCATGCGCTTTGGCGGCGCAACCATTGTTGTGGGGCTGCTGCTGGCGGTGGTATCGCCAAGCGTTGTGCTCTCCACCATCGGGTTTTTGCTCATTGGCGCAGGCATATCCCCCACCATTCCCATTTGCTACAGCTTGGCGGGACGCTCCAAAAAGATGCTGCCGGGCGTTGCCCTTGCTACGGTTTCGTCGGTTTCCTTTTTTGGGTTGCTGATGGGGCCGCCGGTGGTGGGTTTTGCGGCCGATGCTGTGGGGTTGCGCTGGGCGCTATGTATTATTGCGCTGTTTGGGGCAACAGTGGTGTTGCTCACCTTGGCGCTGAAAAAGTTACGGTAGCGCCTCAACGCAGCGCTACGTGGCAGAAAACGGCACTATACTATCGTTTGCGTTAGCGAATGCATGGCATCCATGTCGTCATGCTTGATGCTCGTAACCGCCGGATTGCCGGCAAGGTAGTGCATTATTGTTTGCCGCATGTTGAGCTCAAGCGTCTTTCGGGCGTCATTTTTGGCGTGCACGGCTTGCTGGGTGCGCGTAACGGGATTTTCGATGGAGTCAAGCTTTTGCTTAAAATCGTTGCGCTGCGCCACCAACGTAAAGTACACATTCCTTGGAATGCCCAGCTGCTCCAGCGATGCGTACAGGTAGTTCAGGAATATGTTGACCACAATCCACGTAAAACGATCCCGATTGGAGCACGGAAGAAAATAAACTTTTCGCATGATAAAAAAAAATATTAGTTGTCTGTGTTTTTGCCTCACGCTACATTTCGTATCATCTCGAATGATAAACTCCACCGTTTTAATATCCCTGCATGCGCCCCTTACCCTGCACAGCTGGCGTTTTCTGCATAAAAATTTAATGCCAGCTTCGGCGTCTCCCATTTAGAGGTTTGCAGCACGCGTCGTGCTCTCCCAACCCTGCGGGGGTGCATAAAAAACCGCCTCCATGCCCAAAAAACATGGTGCGGTGAGAAATTGGGGGATATTTTTTATAATACGCGCCCGCGCGGTTGTAGGATTGTGTGTGTGTGTGTGTGTGTGTGTGTGTGTGTGTGTGTGTGTGTGTGTGTGTGTGTGTGTGTGTGTGTGTGTGTGTGTGTGTGTGTGTGTGTGTGTGTGTGTGTG
>JAITQP010000090.1 GCA_031288885.1 Prevotellaceae bacterium
TTTTTTTGCCTCCGGAGCACGCGCTAATCACTCAGCATCACGTGCTCCTTCGGTCGGTTTTGGCGTTTAGGGAGGCGGTAGCTTACTCTACGTGAACTACCTTGACGCCGGTTACCACCACCGCATAGTTATCCGAGCAGTCGTAGTGGGCGACGCCTAAGTATACGGTGCTGTTGTTGTAGCTTTCCGGTATGGCGCCCTCAATGGTGTAAGGCTCGCCGTCCTCCAGCGTGTGCTCGGCCAGCACTTCGGCGTTTGCGCAGTTATCGGCCGTAATCGGCTCGGCGGAGATAACCAGCTTCACCTTTTCCGCAGGGTAATTGGGGTTGGCTGCTTCAAGGGTTACGAGGAACGTTCCGTCGGTGACCAGCGCTACGGACGGCAGCAGGAGGTAGTTTTCCGGCTCAAGGGCGTTGTTGCTGTACCATGAGTAGGAGATGATGGCGCCCTGTGTTTTCTCTTCATCATACGTAATAAACTCCCAATTGTAGCCGTCGCCGTCCTTGTCGATGGTGGTTGCGGCTCCCTCAAAGGTCTCCCAGTCGCTCAGCGGCGAGGTGGCCGTTTGGAGGTCCAAGATCGGAGTCACCGATTTGGTGGTAAACGGTGTGGCGTCGCTGTACTTGGTGCCGTGGTAGGTCACCACGTAGGCTTTTGCGTAGTAGGTGGTTCCGCTTTCGAGGCTGCCAACTTTGACCTGAAAGGCGGCGGTGGCCTTCAGCACCCTTTCTTTTTCAAAATCGGCCGTGGCCGACACCACAAAGCCCTTTTGCAGGAACGAGGTGTCGGCGCCAAAGGTTACGCCACCGCTAAGCGTGGCGGCAAAGGCGCCCACGTTAGACGGCGACACGGTTACGGAGGTAGGCAGCGCGGCGGCGCTGGGCGTAAAGTCGTAGTCGGCCTTGCTCAGCGCGTCGTCTGTGCAGCTGCTGCTTGCCAAGATGGCAAGGCTCAGGAGCAGGTAAATATACTTTTTCATTGTTATATTCTTTTTTATGGGTTTGGGTTATTCATTATTCTCTGCCTCCGAGATTTCGGAGTTTTCCTGAATTTCGGACTGCGGAATTTGGTAAATCCAGCGCTTGTCGAGGGGGTCTATCTTGAGCTGCGCCGAGGGGTAGTGGTTTGTACCCTCGTAGGTGCGGTCGATACCCTTGTTGAGGCGCTTGAGGTCGAAGGTGGCAAAGCCTTCGCCCCAGAGCTCTATGCGGCGCTGAAGGTGCACGTCGTCAACGGTGGCGCTGGCTACGGTGACGCCCGTTCCGCGCTTTTCCAGCAGCACGTTGAGGGCGGTTGCGGCGGCGGTGTATTCCTGCTTGTGCGCCTTTGCTTCGGCCTCAATGAGCACCATTTCGGCGGCGCGCATGTAGAGGTAGTCCTGCGCAAAGAAGCCGTCGTAGCCAAATTTCAGGCTGGCAAGGTGCTGCGTCCAGCTTACGGCGGCGTCCGAGCCGTCTGGGTTCTTTGCAACCGCGGTGGGAGCCGGGCGCGGGTCGCTCTCGTCCTGAAACCACTTTTTGCGCGCATCGGCTTCCGGAATGCTTTCGTAGAGGCGCTTGTCGATGTAGCGGGCGGAGTAGTTTAACCCGGCATATCCGCCCGTGAGGTTGGAGATGTGCGAGAAGAACGAGGCGTAGAGCGAGGTGGTTTCGGCGTTGTGGTCAAAGCCCCACATCCACTCGGCGTTGCTGATGTCAAAAAAGCCGCTGTAAATGTCATCGACCGACATGACGCTGTAATTCGCGCGGGCTTTCTGCGCGGCGTCAATGGCCTTGTCCCACTGCTCGGTGAGCAGGTAGTAGCGCGCCAGCAGGCCGTTGGCCACGGCGTAGTCAATCTGGTTTTTGGAGCTGCGCGTCCAGCCTTCCAAATTGGCTACGGCGGTGGTGAGGTCTTCCTCCATTTGCGCCAGAATAAGCTTCACGCCGGCGCGTCCGGTGATGCTTTCCTTGCCTTCGTTGTCGGCGTAGTAGAGGGGCACGCCCGGCAGGTCGGCGCCGTTGTGCACCACCGGGTACACGTGCTGGTATATCTGCACCAAGTAGAAGTAGGCAAAGGCGCGTAGCGCCAGCGCCTGCCCGCGGATGGCCAGAATGTCCTTCGATTCGGACTCGGCTGAGGTCATCCCCAGCACGTTGTTGGCGTTCGATATGGCGGTGTAGAAGTAGAGCCACGTGGCCGTGGGGCGGCGGTTGGTCCAGAAGCGGTTGTCGAGCAGGTAGTCAAACTGAAACCAGTGCAGCGGGTTCGCTACAATGTCCTCCGACATCATGTCGGAGGCGTGCAGGATGGCCATAACGCCAAACACATCGTGGCTTGTGTTGTACAGATTATACTGCACAAGTACGCTATAGATAGCGTCAACAAACGAGGCAACCTTTGTGGGGTCGGCCTCGGCAGCCTTGGCGGCCGCCTCGGCGGTGGCGGTAGAGGTGGGCGGCACGTCAAAGAAATCGTCGGAGCACGACGCGCCCAGCAGCGTTACCGCTAAAAAAAGTATAAGCTTACTTGTTTTCATACTGTTTAATTATTTAAAAGATTAAAGGTTGATGGATAGGCCGAACGACACGGTGCGCAGGGCCGAGTAGACGCCAACATAGGATCCTCCGCTGAACGTCTGGCGCGGGTCAAAGCCTTGGCGCGCCGAGAGCATCCAGAGGTTGTCGCCGCTTACGTACACGCGCAGCGAGCTGATGTGCGCCTTGTCTACGATGCTCTTCGGGACGGTGTAGCCCAGCGTAATGTTTTTGAGGCTGAGGTAGGAGGCGCTGGTCAGGTAGCGGTCTTGCATCGACGCCAGATCCTGATCGCCGGCCGAAATGCGGGGCACGTCGGTGCTGGTATTCGAGGGCGTCCAGCGCTTGTAGATATCCTTGTGCCAGTTTGTGCCGACATCATCGCCGCCGCTCATCAGCGAAGCGTAAACGTCGTCGTAGGCGTATCCGCCCACCGAGAAGGCCGTTTGTACGCTCAGGTCAAAGCCGTAGGCCGCCACGTCGGTGGAGAGGCCGCCGTAGAAGTCGGGCAGCGCCGATTTGCCGGTTTCGTAGAGGGTGCCCTCCGAGTACGTAAGGGTGGTGATTTGCTCGGTAACGTTCCCGTCGTCGTCTTTCACGTCCTTATACCACTGGGGTCTTCCCGCTTCGTCCACGCCCGCATACTTCCGCAGGTACCAGTCATACAGCGAGCCGCCTTTTTTCCGCCAGTAGTTGCCGTACTGGTACCCTTTGTCCGGGTCTTTGTCGGCGGGCAGCTTGGTGAGCTCGTTGCTGATGGTGGTGATGTTGGCCGCCGCGTTCCACGCAATATCGGCTGTTTTCAGGATGTTCACGCCCAGCTCTACCTCCCAGCCGCTGTTGCGCATGTCAATTTGGTTGTCCCAAATCCATGCGGGGGAGCCCTGCGACGAGGGCAGCGGTTTTTGGTAAATCATGTCTCTGGTGTCCTTTATAAAGTAGTCGATGTTGAGGTTTACCCTGTTTAAGAGCCTCGACTCAAAGCCTACGGTGAGGTTGGTCGATTTCTCCCACGTGAGGTCGGGCGCGCCTCTGTAGATAAGCTTTGGCGAGGGCTTTGTGCCGTCGGAAACGATATCGTACTGGTTCACGTAGAGGACGGTGCTGCCCTCGTAGGGGTAGTTCGGGTAGATGCTGATGGCGTCGTTGCCCTGCGTGCCGTAGCTGGCGCGGAGGCGGAGGTTGTCTATCTGGTCAACGTCGGACAGGAAAGCCTCCTGCTTAACGCGCCATGCGGCGCCTGCGCTCCAGAAGTTACCCCAGCGCACGTCGGGGTGAAACCTCGAGGAGGCGTCGCGGCGGAAGCTGCCCGAGAGCGAGTACTTGCTGTCGAAGCTATACTCGGCGCGCGACAGGAAGCCCTCCAGCCGGTACTTCTCCACGTAGGAGGTGAGGTCGGACACCGAGCCTGCGTTGGCCAGCTCGGGGTTTTCGGGGTCGTAGAACTGCATCTTCGCGCCGTACAGGTAGATGGTTTCGTTCGCCTTGGTTTCGTGCCCCGCCAGCACGTCAACCTTGTGCTTGCCTACTTCCTTTGAGTAGCTCAGCAGCTGGTTGAGGTTTAGCGCGCCAATGCGCTCGTCTTCCCTTGAGCCAATTCCGCCGTAGGACGTACCGTTACCTATGGTAGGGTTGGTGTAGTCGTTGTAGTGGGTGCTAAAGATGTCGTAGGCGATGTTGGCCGTGAAGGTAAAATCGTTCAGGAGCTTCAGCTCCACGTAGGCGCGCGACGACAGGTTGTCTCTTATCGTGCGGGCGTAGTCGTTTTGCAGCACAAACAGCGGGTTTTGGTCGGCGGCGTAGGCGCGGTTGGGCACAATAAACGTGGTTTTTTCGTCAATCTTTGTGCCGGTCTTAACGCCGTCTTTGTAGTTGCCCGAGCCAAAATCGTACGCCTGCGAGCCGTCGGCGTTGTAGATGGGCGCGCCGGTTCCCAAGTCGTACTTGTATATCGGGTAGATGGGGGCAATCTGCTGCGCGAACATGAAAATGTTGGAGTAGTTTGAGCCGCCGGTTGACGATACGGGCGCGTTGGAGGAGGTTTGCGCGTAGGCCACATTCACGCCGGTTTTGAAGAAGCTCTTATACTTCTGGTCAACCTTGCCGCGGATATTAAACCGCGAGAAGTCCGACTTCTCAATAATCCCCTTGTCGTCGATGTACCCAAACGAGAAGTAGGCCTCGGTGTTTTCCGAGCCGCCGCTTACGTTGAGGTTGTACTCCTGCCGGAGCTGGCTTTTAAAGGGGTCGTTGAGCCAGCTTTCGCTCCACTTCTTTTCGGTGGCCGCCGGGTTGATTTTTCCCGTGGCGGGGTTAATCAGGTCGGCGTCGGCCACTCCCTTATATATATTGTAGCCTAAGACGGAGGGGATAAGCATCGCGCTTACCTGCTGCCCAACGCCGTACACGGTGCCTGCCTCCAAGAGGTTATTCCGCTGGGCTTCCCACACCAGCTCGTAGTAGTCGGCGGGGCTGGTCACCACGTCGTAGGTCGATACCCCGCGGGAGTTCACGCCGGCGCGTGCGTCAAAGTTGATTTTCACCTTGCCGGCGTTACCCCTCTTGGTGGTAATGAGCAGCACGCCGTTGGAGCCGCGCGCGCCGTACATGGAGGTGGCGGCGGCGTCCTTCAGCACGTTGAGCGACTCGATGTCCTGCGGCGCAATGGAGTTCAGCGAGCCCTCGTAGGGTACGCCGTCCACCACAAGCAGCGGGTTCGAGCCTGCCGAGATGGAGCCGAGACCCCGCACGCGGATGTTCGCGCTGGCGCCGGGCTGCCCCGTAGCGCTTGAAATCTGCACGCCTGCCACCGCGCCCTCCAGCGCTTTGGACATGTTGGAGGTTTCGCCCTTTATCAGCTTTTCGTTCTTGAGCACGGACACCGAGCCGGTAAAGCGCTCCTTGGTAGTTGTTCCGTAGGCCACCACCACCACCTCGTCGATCGCTTGGTCGCTGCTTTCGAGCGTCACGTCCACGCGCCCGCGCCCGTTAACGGGCTCTTCCTTTGTGGACAACCCGAGAAACGAGAACACCAGCGTGCCGTCGGCGGGCGCGCTGATGGTGTAGCCGCCGCCTGCGTCGGTGGAGACGCCCACGGTGGAGCCCTTCACAACAACGCTTACGCCCGCCACAGGCTCGTT